>CAZUPX010000693.1:0-6840 GCA_964622155.1 uncultured Planctomycetaceae bacterium
CAACAAATACGACGAAATCCATCGTTTCGTTAAGATTGCGCTTGATTTTAGGAGTTCGCACGACGGCGACCCGGCGATCGCCGAGGCGATCGAGGCGTTCTACGTCGAGGAGCGCAGGCTCCTATCCAAGGTCATTCGCGATGGGATCAGGCAGGGGTTGTTCAAGCCCGTCCACCCTGGGCGCCTCGCGCAGTTCATATCGACTTATCTCGACGGTAGCATGGTGCGATCGGTGATCCTGTCCGATTTCGATCTCAAGGGTGCGGTGCGCGACCTGCATCGGCGCGTGCTGGACATGCTGGGCTATTCGGCCAAGAAGCGCCTGAAGCCGCGCGCGCGCCGGGCGTAGAGCCGCTTCGAGGCGATTGTTTCGCGAACGCGCCGTGACACGCACGGCTTTGCAGTGCATCAAGACCGAGCGAAGCTTCCACGATCCAAGACCGTCTCACCGATCACCGGTGGGAGACAGCCAACGCCTAAAGTTTGCGCGCCATCTGCACACAAGGGGGGACAGGGGTCGCGCAATCCTAATCCCGCATCCGCCCGTTCAAGGATTCCACGAAGCCGTTTTGCATGGGCTTGCCGGGTGCGATGTAGTGCCCGTCGATGGCATGGTCCTTCGCCCAGGCGAAGATCGCATGCGAGGTGAACTCAGTGCCATTGTCAGAACCCGTAAACTGCGAGGGGAATCATCAACAGACATTCGTGAGGTATTCACGTTTGCCGATCCTCACTGGAATCGATTTCGCGGCCGGCGCATGGCTGCGAGCGGCGTGGTGCAAGCCCTAATTTATAGACAAAGGTTGGCGTCTTTCTCAGTCAGGCCAACTCTACGTCCGCATAGCAACTGCTTTGATGGCAGATGCTCAGGTGAAGGGCTCGTCTTATTAAGGAGAGGGTGTTGGCTGAGGAAGTAAAGCGAGCATGGGACGCAAGACGTTGTCATCCAGTCCCACCAGCCCTGACTGATTTTGATAAAGTTCGGGGTTATACGGCTTTCCGTCCATATCCGGTGCACCGGCACCCTGGACGATCGCTTCAAGAATCAATTGCCCGCTTACGACCCTGAAAACTCCCCCGCCTGAGCCACCTTCACCGCCGGACAAGTCGGCAAAGTAGGCTAAGCCACCATCCGGGCCAGAGGGAAAAACATGGCGGATTGTCCCGATTTGGGTAACCGGTTCTCGGCCGCTCCACGGGCTGAGCATGCCGTCTTGCTTCGCCGTCGCTTGAAAAACACGATCACCTTCTTGCAGCATCACTCCTTTTTCAGGGATCGCCAGAGGCTCGCAACCTTCGACGGGATGGGCAAGTCTGACTGCGGTCATGTCTGCCCGTTTCAATGCCGGCGTTTTGGCCATCGAAGTTGCAATGGGCGGAAGTTGGGACGGATCATCGATCACGATCGCAATTTCACCATTGGGATTTTTCCAGTTATGAAAGCGACACGTATCAATCGGCAATAGCTGCCCCGTGTCCAAATCCTGAAATGCATGTTTGACGGTAACAAGAAGGTTGGGCTGAAGCGTTATAGTGCCGCTGCCCTGATAGATATTGATCTGCTTACCGTCCGCCGACGGAACTTTGCAGACGACAGCGCCCGTACACGCCATCAGTTGCGTTAGTTGCGACGCCGTTACGCCAAACTCCGTTCGCAGGGTATCCGCCAGCTCAGAAAGGTCGTGGCGGTTATCGTATTTTTTGAGCTCTTCCTTATTGTTCGGATCGACCGTGACCCCTTCCGGCGTGACGATGCTCGCCTGCTGCAATAGCTCAGGGGAGACGGCAATGGCGTGGGTCAGAGGAAGGATGTCAATCGCCGCGCATCCGGCCAACGCCGCAAGGGCCAGAGTTCTTCCGATCAGTTTACGGGAGCGCGTCATTGGTATGCACTCAGCACCGCGTTCGGTCGCCCGGTGATGAGGATGCCGTCGCCTTGCCCGGTCATCGTTATCCGACATCCCCCGATGCGAGCGCAAAAGGGGCCGGCGCGAGGCCGGCCCCAAATTGATTTCCTAGCCTTTGCATTCTGCCATCTTGGCCATGGCCGCCTCAGCGGCCTCCTTGGAATCATACTCGCCCATCATTTTCATGCCCTCGGCCATCTCGGTCACGACCGCGCATTTTTTGCTCGTGGTGTCGATGCCCACGAAGTACTTCCCGCCCCCGGTTTCCACGGCTAAAGCGGGTAAGGCAAGCGCGCCGGCCAGAACGGCTGCTACGAGATATTTCTTCATTCTTTTCTCCTCTTTTGGGTGAACTTGCTGCAAACGGCAAGCCAAGGAAAAAATCATATTCCTTGGTGACCTACCAAATCAATTATCCGTAACCGACATTCACCGGATGACCGGTGTCGAAGCCTCAGATTGGGCGATTTCGGCCTCCCCCCGCAAGACTGACAGCCGGCCGCGGTGCAAAAGACGCTCGGTATGAGCCCAGACGCCCAGCGGCAAGCCCGCGAGTGTCGATTTGCTGGCGATCAAGACACACCTCTCCCGTGGTTCTTGCTGGAGCTCATGACAACCGGACGCGTCACGCCGGCGCTGGATCGGGCGGCGGCCGCAGTTCGGCGATCAGCCGCAGGATCTCGGCGAACAGACCCCTTGGCACCGCGACCTCAGCCAACTGGAACGTGACGTACCGGCCGTGCGTGACAATCCTGGCGCCGATCTTGACGAGCTTCTCTCTGAGGCTGGTCAGCGACCAGTGCTTGACCGCCTCCGGCAGAGCCAGCGTCCGCATGAAGTTGCCAAGATTGTAGGCCAGCGCATGGAGCTGAAGCCGCACGGCGTTGTTCTGGAACCTCCGGCATGACAGCCGGGTCCACACAATCGCGTTCTTGCCTTCCTTGATGTGCTGCTCGGCCGTGCCGCGCATGTTGTAGAAGGCGACCACGCGCTTGGCCGGTCGGGTCAGGTTGGTGACAATGAAGCCGACGCGGGGATAAAGCTCGCCCGGATGCCACTCGACCTTGGCGACGACGCGGCGCTTCTTGTCCCATGACCCTGCCTGATAGCTGAAGCTGGCATGGGTGCGAACCACATGATTTGGCGGGCGGCCGACAGGTCTCGTCAGCAGGTAGGCGATGCTTTGCTGAAGGATCGCGTTGGCCTTGAGACGGATTGTGTACTTGTAGCCCTCGGCCTCCAGAAACTCATAGATGTCCGGCGCAGCGAACGCCGCATCGCCTCGGAAATAGCGGCGCAGGTCCCGTTCCCGGTACCGCTCAACGACAGGCTCCAGAACGCCGCGCCAGCCGTCAGCGCTGTGAACGTTGCCCGGACGAAGCTCGCTGCGTTCCAGATCACCGAATTGGTTGAACACGAACAGCGGATGGTAGCAGGTGCAGGCGAAGTGCCCATTGTAGGCGGTGCCTTCCTGATCGCCATGGGTCGGGCTGACGCTCGAATCCATGTCGAGCACGATTGCCTTGGGCGGATGCCGCGCGTGCACCCGGTCGATCCATTGCCCTGACAGATCAGCCAGTGCAGCGAGGTTCTCGTCGCCGGCAAGGAACTCCGTCTCGAAGCGCGCCATTTGGCTGGTCGATGCCGCTGCTCTCGCAACAGCCCGACCACCGACAATCCATCGCATCGCCGGATCACGTCCCAGACGATCGGCGTCGTTCACGTCCTCATAGCCGCCGAGGCGCCCGAAGACGGACTGGCGAAACAATCCCGTCATCGCGTGCTGGCCGTTCTTGCCGGTGCGCGGGTCAACGAGTTCATCGCCAACCATGTCCGTCAATCCGAGGGCGTCATCGAGCTCGCGGTAGGCCAGCAATCCGGCGTCGGTGGTGATCCTGGAACCTTGGAAGTCAAGCTTCAGGCGGCGGTCGAAATCGAGCCTCAGAGGACCATCAACTGATTCACCCGCCGAGTTCTGCAAAATGGCCTCGTGCGATCCAGATTAAACTATTGATTATTCTATCTGAATCGCTGCCAAATTGCAGCAAATTACGGTGTCATCCGGCGAATACGGGCTAATTGACTGTTCAATTAGAAGCGCGCACATTACGCGCCAGGCCGGACCACGGCCCGATCTGCCGACAACCGCGCAGCGCGGGGAAGACGGGCAAGGGGGAGCAAGCCGAGACCGCCTCACGATAACGGCAAAGCAAGCGCCGGCGCTTCCCGCGCGTCGCGGGCCTTGCAGGAGAGCATCCGTCCATGAACGACAGAGCGACCGGAAAAGAGAAAAAGGCTTCTGCGGGAAAAAAACGCGAGACGATGCAGAGTCTCATCGATAAAGGGGTCGAATATTGCATGCCCCTTTACGTCGATGCGCACGGGATCGCCAAGACCAAGACCGTACCGGTCAGCCATTTCGATCGGATGATGCGCGGCTCGGAGCTCTTCACCGGCGCTGCGCTCGACGGTCTCGGCCAAGGGCCGCATGATGACGAATTGGCGGTGATGCCGGATCCGGATGCCGTCATGCAGCTGCCGTGGCGGCCGAACGTGGCGGTTATCCCCGGTCAACTGAGCTATCACGAACAGCCCTATCCGATGTGCTCGCGCACCGTGCTCGCGAAGCAAGTTGAGCGCGCCGCCAAGATGGGTCTGACGTTCAATCTCGGTATCGAGTGCGAAACCTATATCGTCAGGCGCGATCCTTCCGCATATAACGGCATCGCGCCCAACGATCCGCGCGATAACATCGCCAAGGCGGCCTATGACGCGAGCCTCACGCTCATGAATCTCGAGTTCCTCGACGAGATCGTCTCGTCGATGAACGCGCTCGGCTGGGAAGTGCACTCCTTCGATCATGAGGACGCCAACGGCCAGTTCGAGTTCGACTTCGCCTATGCCGATGTCTTGACCATGGCCGATCGCTTCGTCGTTTGGCGCATGATGATGAAGGAGCTGTCGCGCAAGCACGGCTTCGAAGCGACCATGATGGCCAAGCCCTATGCCGACCGCACAGGCTCCGGCGCGCATTTCAATATGTCTCTGGCCGATGTTAAGACCGGCAAGAACATCTCCGGCGATGCATCCGATAGAAGGGGCTGCGGTCTCTCGAAGCTTGCCTATCAATTCCTCGGCGGGCTGAAAAAACATGCCAACGCGCTCGTCGCCGTGAGTTGCCCGACCGTCAACTCCTACAAGCGTCTGATCAAGACCGGCTCGATGACCGGATATACCTGGGCGCCGATCTTCATTTCCTATGGCGGCAACAATCGCACGCATATGTTCCGCGTGCCGATGCTGCGGCCGCATATTGAAGGAAACGGGCACGGCGGCGGGCACATCAATCTTTCCAGCACCCGCTGGGAATGCCGTGCCGTGGACCCCTCGACCAACGCTTACCTTGCCGCGGCGATGTTCCTGGGCGCAGGGCTCGACGGCATCGAGCAGGACCTCGATCCCGGCGATCCTCAACTTGAAAACATGTACGAGCTATCCGACGCCGAGCTTGCGAAGAGAGGCATCAGGCAGCTCCCCAAGACGCTGCTCGAAGCCATTACCGCGTTCGAGCAGGACGATCTCGGGCGCCGCGTCATGGGCGATGAGCTTTACCGGTCTTACATCGATCTGAAGAAGGGCGAGTGGTGGTCGTATCACAACGCCGTCTCGCAGTGGGAAATCGACGAGTACCTGACGAAATTCTAAGCCGGAGTGCGATCGTGTTCTGGCGCAAGAAAGACAAAGCCGCCAATTCAGAGGTGAAGATCTTCTTCGCCTCTGACCTCCATGGCTCGAACATCTGCTTCAAGAAGTTCGTCAACGGCGCCCAGTTCTATGGCGCCGACGTGCTCGTCCTTGGCGGCGACCTGACCGGCAAGGCCGTCATTCCCATCGCCGAGCAGGCCGACGGCACGTTTCTTGCGTTTCAGCATGGGGAGTCGGTTCGGATCGATGGCAAGGCCGAGCTCGACGAGTTCGTCAAGCGCCAAGGCAATATGGGCTTCTATCCGGCGGTCATGTCAGAGGCGGAATATCAGCGGCTAAAGGCTGATCCTGAGGCGCAGGCGGGTCTGTTCAAAAGGCTCGTCCTGGAGCGCGTGCGCGAATGGGCAAGCTTCGCCGAGGGCAAGTTGAAGGGAACGGAGATCCAGCTCGTTGCGATCCCGGGCAATGACGACTTCCACGAGATCGACGAGATCCTGACGAAGGCGCCGCATTTCGATTTCCACGAGATGCAGGTCTGCGAGTTCAAGGGCGGCTATCAAATGCTCTATTGTGGCGGCTCGACGCCGACACCCTGGGATACCGAACGCGAATACACGGAAGCCCAGTTCGCGACCAAGTTCTTGGAGCTGCTGCCGCAAGTCACCGATATGAGCCGCTGCATTTTCAATGTACACGTTCCACCCTTCGGCACGACGCTCGACGCCTGCCCGAAGCTCAATAAGGATTTGCAGGTGGTCTATGAGATGGGGCTTCCGGCGCAAACGCACGCTGGCTGCCAAACCCTGTTTGACGTCATCAAGGCCCACCAGCCGCTGCTCGGCCTGCACGGCCACATCCACGAAGGCCGCGCCAAGATCAATATCGGCAGGACCATCTGCATCAATCCGGGCAGCGTCTACCCGGAAGGAATCTTACAGGGCGCCATGATCACGCTTCGGCACGACCAGGTCGCCCAAGTCAATCTTACGCAAGGTTGAGGAGCACTCTTCGACCGAGGGATCACATCGACAGAAGGAGGGGACAATGTCCGTTACAGATGTTGGGGCAGACAAGCGAATATTCCTGCGTAAGGCGTCAGGACTGATCAGAACCGCGAGCCTGACAGACACCTTCATCTACAATGTCGGCGTCGTGAGCATCGGTCTCGGCGTGGGCTCGATGCTGTATTACGGCCCGGCCTTCTATCCGCAAGGCGATCTCATCTGGG
>CAZUPX010000694.1:0-1723 GCA_964622155.1 uncultured Planctomycetaceae bacterium
CAGGTGATTTCCTCGTGGGTGTCTAGTCTCAGCACTCTTCACCCCAAACTGTCGTTGATAGCGGGGGGTTCCGACCAGGACAACATCGTCGGGCGGATTCCACGTTTCTCTGAGGGGGAGACCGACACGCGTTCGATCGAGCAACTGGCTGCCGACCTGGAAGAGGAGATCGTATCGCGACAATCGTCCGTCGATACGGGTTCTCGGCCCTTGATCGTGGCGTTGTTGCTCCTTTCGGGGCAAGGCATGGACGAACTCACCCGGCTTGAAACCGCTGTACACCGTGGTCCGGAGCACGGGATATTCACGATCTGCGTAGCGCAACAGCCCTTGGATGTAACCAATATGTTCGGCGCACGCGTTGCATTCGAAGGGAGCGAGACCAAGCCGGACGAACTGGCGCTAACCATCGGCCGGGACGCGCCAATTGTTCTGAAGGCGGTCGAAGTGCGCGCCCAGCCGCTCCGACGTCATGCGGAACCCGAGGAATGGGTCGCGGCCGAGGCGATCGCATCAAACCATTCGGCGGGCGAGACCGCCGGCGACGACGAACCTGGCGTAGAGCCGATTGACGTGTTGGATGAAAGGCCCCTGGATGAGGAATCGGGGCCCACAGCAGAACCCGTCGCGGCGGCGGAGCTGCCGGTGCCGGTCAGTGATCCTCGACCGCTCGAAAGTGCGGTAGGCCGGGGGACCAGACAGGCGGCGCTCATGGTGGCGGATGAGCCTGCGCCCGACATCGAGAAGCCACCCACGGCGCATCCGATATTCGAGGTCAGGTGCTTTGGATCGTTTCAGGTGTTCACGGGCGACCAAGAGGTAACCGGATGGACGATACAGAAGGCGCGGGAGCTCCTTGCCTACCTCATAGCGAGAGGCGGCACCAAAGTGCCACGGGGTGAAGCGGCGGAAGCTCTCTGGCCCGACGAATCCGCCAACCAGGTCGAACACCTCCTTTCAAACGCTGCGTACTACGTTCGCAAGACGCTGAAGGCAGCCGATCCAAGCCCGAATGGCCGGTTGCTCACGATTTCAGATCAACGCTATCAACTTCTATCGGGCGTCTTCCGGGTGGACCTCGACGCCTTCGACGCCCACCTGCGACGCGCCGAGACACTGCAAGGCGCCGACGCACTCATCGAGTACGACCGCGCGCTAGCCATTTACAAAGGTGACTTCCTCGTTGGCGAATCCTACGAATGGGCTGACGCGTATCGCCGCGACTACCAACGCCGATTCGTCGCAGCGGCCCACGAAGCCGGTCGTCTGGCTTTGGAGTGTCGCGACGTTAAGAAGGCGGTGTCGTTCTATCAAGCCATCTTAACCAGAGACCCGATCGATGAGGAGGCGGCGCGGGCCCTGATGCGCTGTCAAGCGAGACTCGGCGACGGGAATAGCGTCCGCCGGACTTTCAAGGTGCTCAGGGAGTCGTTGCGACGCGAGCTCGAGGACGGGAAGGTCGAACCGTTGCCGGAAACGACGGCATTGGTGGAGCAACTGACGCGTCGAGCCACGTCGAATGGCGTCTCAGCCTCAAACGATTCTTGAGTCGTCTTGACTGAACTGTGATCCGTTTCTTGCCCCATTAGACATGTCCCTCGCGACCCCATGACTTCCTTTGGACTAACCTTCCGCACTATGGCTCCTGCAACCGTCTGACCGCTCTCGGTAGAGCGCAGAGCGGCAGGCGGTTGAAAAGGAGGAGTCATGCGACGTCTGTTAC
>CAZUPX010000695.1:0-8813 GCA_964622155.1 uncultured Planctomycetaceae bacterium
CGCAACGTTCACGATCTGGGATTCATTTTTCTCAACACGTATCGACCATGGTACGAATTGTCCGCTGATCCAGGATTGCGAGCGGTGTTGATTCAAGCCGGCCGAACGTTGGCTCTGCGATTTCAAGAGCGAGGCCAATACCTCGCGTCGTTCATCGGTCCTCAGTCGCTGTTCATCGACATCATGATGAACGTGCCGCTTATCTTCTATGCCGCCAGTGAAGCGCACGACGAGGGCATCGAGCGGATCGCCGCCGCGCATTGCCGCACAACGCGCGACACGCTGGTGCGGCCCGATGGATCGACGGCCCACGAGGGCATCTTCGACACCGAAACGGGCGCCTTTGCGCGGCAATCGACGCATCAAGGGCGCAGCGCCGACAGCGCGTGGGCCCGCGGACTTGCCTGGTCGCTATATGGGTATAGCCAGGTGTTTGCCTTGACCGGTGACCCACAGTGGCTTGCCGTTGCCGAGCGAAACGCCGATTTCTGGCTGACCCACTTGCCTTTGGATCACGTGCCGTTTTGGGACTTCGCGGCCGACCTCTCGGCTCCGCTGCCTTGGGGCGCTCAAAAGGACTCGTCGGCGGCCGCGATTGCCGCCAGCGGATTGTTGGACCTGGAGCGCCAGACGCGCAGCGTGGATCGAGCCGTCGCATATCGGCAAACCGCCCTGGCAATGCTCGATGCGCTGCTCGATCCCCACTATCTGGCCATTGATAGTCCCGGCTGGGAAGGCATTCTCAAGCACGGCGTGTATCACACGTCCAAAAACTTGGGGGTCGATGAGTCGGTGATGTGGGGTGAATACTTTTTCGTCGAAGCCCTGCTCAAGGTGGTAACGCCGCACGCGGCCTGAAAGCGACGCGATTGGGTCGGCACACCTTGGGGGACGCGAGCCAAAAAAAGAGCGAGCCCATTGTCTTTTGCTCGCGCCCCTCAAGCGCCGGGCGTTGGTCCGCTATACTGGACGCATGCAATCCAGCTCTATGATCCGCGTCGCGCTGTTGGGCGCCGACTCCGAAACGGCCCAACTTCTGCACGCGATCCAGCGGAGCCGCCAATTTCAATTGGTGGGCTTCTGCGAGCTGGATGAGGTCCTCCAGGATGCGGGTGGCCCCCTACCCTCCGTGGAACTGGCCGGCGCAAGGCGATTCGACGCTTGGGAGACCCTGCTCGACGAACACATCGTCGACGCGGTGATTGTCGCGCGTGGCCGCGACAACGATCAGCGGACCGAGCAGCTTCGCAAGCTGATCCAGGTCGCCATGCCAGTCATGGTTTCGCACCCCGTGGTCGACTCGATGCTCGTGTATTACGAGCTGGACATGATCCGCCGCGAGACTGGCTGCCGGGTGTTTCCCTATCTCACGGCGCGATCTCACCCGGCAATTCAACACATCATCGAACTGACAAGGCACGGTCCAGAGTCACCGTTCGGCAAGATCGAGCAAGTCACCTTCGAGCGGTCAATGGAGCGGCCGACGAAGGTCGAGGTCGTACGGCAGTTTGCACGCGACGTCGATCTGATTCGTGCCGTAGCCGGCGACATGACGCGGCTCGGGGCCATGGCGGCCGGCGGCGAGGGCGGAGGCTACGACAGTCTGGGCGTGCAAATGTCGGGACCACAGGACATCGTGGCCCGCTGGTCGGTCGACCCGAACCAATCCTCTCAAGGAGCGCAGCTCATCGTGCGCGGCGGCCGTGGAAAGGCTGTGGTGAATCTTCGGCCGGAAGGGCAAGCGTGGACCCTAGAGACGAACATTGACGGAATGACCGACACGCGGACGTACTCCGATTGGGATCCGGCAGCCGCAATGCTCGCGCGGCTTGATGCACTGCTTGACGTCCCACTGCCATTTTTTCCCGACTGGGTCGACGCGGCGCGAAGCGTCGAGTTGGCTGAAACGATCGAACGCAGCTTGACCAAGGGGCGCACCATCGAGCTGTACTACGAAGACTATACCGAAGAGGGAACGTTCAAAGGAACGATGACCTCGGTCGGCTGTGGGTTGCTGCTGATCGGCTTGTTCTTGCTGGGGGCGGTGGGAATCGGTGAGCAGATGGGGCTGCCTTACGTGCGGATTTGGCCTTATTTGCTGCTGGGCGTTCTGGGCCTGTTTCTCTTGCTGCAGTTCCTCTTGGTGGTCTCCCGGAAGGACGGCGGCACCTCGCGGCGAGACGCTGACTTGCCGCCAGAATCACCCTCGCCGCGATAGCATTCTGCTAGCACGGTGGCCCTGGCCAGACATCGGACGAAGAATCCTCGCCTCCGGCCGTCAATCTGGGGCAGACGCTCAACCATTGCGGGCCGACAGCGCGTGAATTTAGGACGTTTATTCCGTCGGGCAGCTCTCGTTTGAATCCTCCGCCGGCGCGGGCCGATTTACCTTTCGTACTGCATGTAACGACGCACGCCGGCACCCCCTTCTCCGGGGCGCCCACCCGCGGCCACGTCGCCCCCCGGCTTGGCCTGTCCAACCTTATCAACTCCGCACCATGGCTTACCGATCTCGCTGCCGCCCGGTTCGACTTGCATTCATGGTTGCTTGGGCTCTGGTTGTCGTCGGCCTGGTGCTGACAGCAATCCCCGGCGCCCAGGGATCCGAGCGGCGCCAAACACACATCGTCAAGATCGTGAAGAACGCCGCCCCGTCGATCGTCAACATTCACGGTCAAAAGACGCTTGGCCCCGGCGACGAGGCCTATCGCAAGGGCGAACAACAGAATGTCAACGGTATGGGCACCGGTGTGATCATCGACGAGCGCGGATACATCCTGACAAATCATCACGTCGTCGACGGCGTGCGTGAAATTCGAGTCACCACGGCCGAAGGCGACGGGCTGACCGCGTCGCTGGTCGCCCACGACAGCAAAACGGATCTGGCGATTATCAAGATCAACGTGCCGGGCAAGCTGCCGGTGATCGACATCGGAACGTCATCGGACCTGATGATTGGCGAGCCGGTGGTCGCGGTCGGCAATGCCTATGGATACGAGCACACGGTGACCTGCGGCATCATCAGCCAACTGCACCGCGTCGTGCAAGTCAGCGATTCGCAGAAGTACAAGGAACTGATCCAGACCGACGCCAGCATCAACCCGGGTAATTCTGGCGGTCCGCTCTTGAACGCCGACGGCGAGATGATTGGCATCAACGTGGCGGTTCGGCAGAACGCCCAAGGCATCGGCTTCGCGATCCCGGTCGATCTGGCCATGTCCGTGGCCGCCAATTTGGTCAGCGTGCAGCGAGTCAAGCTGGACAACACGCATCACGGGATCGTCTCCAGACCGGCCGCAACCGAGAAGTTCGACCAGCTTGTCGTCGGACAAATCGCCGACGACAGCCCCGCCGCCAAGTGCGGATTGAAAGCCGGAGATGTCATCACGGCAGTGGAAACAAGCTCGGTCAAGCGACTCTTGGACGTCGAGCGCGCGTTGTTGGGCCATAGGGTGGGCGATGAGATTCCGCTGGTGGTCCAACGCAAAGAACGGACCGTCAAAGTTGACCTGGTACTGGCGGCCGCACCCAAGCAGCGGATCACCGAAACCGACCGCTCCTGGGAGTTGATCGGCTTGCGGCTTGAAGCCGTGCCGGCCAAGCAGTTCAAGGAGTATCAGACGCACTACCACGGCGGAATGCTGGTGACCGACGTGCGACCGGGTAGCCCCGCGGCGCGTCAGAACATTCGCCTCGGCGACATCCTGGTCGGCATGCACATCTGGGAGACCGTGTCGCTGGACAATGTCGACTACATTCTCAAGCGACCGGACATCGCCTCGCTGGAGCCCCTGAAGTTCTACATCCTGCGCGACGAAGGGGACTCTTTCGGCACCTACTACGGCCACATTTCGGTCTCGCTGCGGCGCTAGACCGCATCGCTCCGGCATCCTAACCCGACGCCTCAGCGACGGATTCTTTTGACGGCCCCATGGACACCCTCGCTTACGCTTCGGGTTACAATCAGCAATTGGCTGATTGACGAGCTGTCGACACGATCGGGGTGGCCATGGAATTCGAGTTCATTCGTTGGCTTCGCGGCCGGTTGCCGCCGCATGCGCAGTTGCTCGTCGGACCCGGCGACGATGCGGCCGTCTTGCGGCTGGTGCAAGGCGACCGATGCGTGCTCACGACCGATCTGTTGACCGACGGCGTCGACTTTGAGCTCGAGAAAGTTGATCCGCGTCGCGTCGGACGTAAGGCACTGGCCGTGAATCTCAGCGACATGGCGGCGATGGCGGCACGTCCCGTCGCGGCCGTGATCGCGCTGGCCCTGCCGCGGCGCGGCGGGCTCGAGCTGGCGAAAGAGCTGTACGAGGGTCTCATCCCGCTCGCCGAAAAATACAAAGTCGCGATCGCCGGGGGTGACACGAACAGTTGGGATGGCCCGCTGGCGATCGGCGTCACGCTCGTTGGCGAAGCCAATCCGGCTGGTTTGCTGTTGCGCAGTGGCGCTCAAGCGGGCGACTCGATCGTGGTCAGCGGCCAGTTCGGCGGCAGCATTCTGGGTCGTCATTTGGATTTTGAGCCGCGCGTCAACGAGGCGATGTGGCTTAAAGAGCACGTTCCCGTTCACGCTGGAATCGACGCCAGCGACGGCTTGTCGCTCGATTTGTCGCGCATCTGCGTGGAAAGCCGTTGCGGGGCGGTCATCAACGCCGACCAGGTTCCGATCGCTCCCGCAGCGCGCGCGTTGGCGCACCAACTGTGCGACGGAGTGAGCGCGCTGGACCACGCAATGTCGGACGGGGAAGATTTCGAGTTGATCTTGGCGATGCCCAGGGACGCGGCCGGCGGGCTGGTCGAGCGACAGCCGCTGGCGTGCGGGTGGACCGTGATTGGCGAGTTCACGAGCGAGCCGGGATTGTGGCTCACGGATGCGGCGGGCACTCGTCGTCGGATAACACCGCGAGGCTTTGAGCACTCCTTCAATTGATGGCCGACGCGCAACTGATCTTCGACGCCCGCGACGAATCCGACACCGAGCGGCTGGGGCGCGCGTTGGCCGAGTGCCTGCCGCCGGGTGCCGTCGTAGCGCTGTGCGGCGAATTGGGGGCTGGCAAGACTCGACTGGTTCAGGCGGTGGCCGCGGCCTGCGGCGTCGACCGCCGCGAAGTGGTCAGCCCCACGTTCGTGCTGGTCCACGAGTACACTGGCGATCGCCCGATCTATCACCTCGACGCGTACCGCCTGCGCGACGCGGATGAATTTGTGCAACTGGGCGTCAACGAATACTTTTGCCCACCCAGTCTCGTGCTTGTCGAATGGGCCGATCGCGTGATCGAATGCCTGCCGAGCGATCGGCTGGAAATCACGATCGGGGTAGGCCAGGGTACGCGGCGAACTTTTGAGGTGCGAGCGCACGGGCGAGAGTATGATGTGGTTGTCGAGCGATTGCGAGCAACTCTTGCAAGGGTGTAGCATGTACGCGCAAGCGGCACAAACTATCCAGGGTGCCACTGGCTTTGCCAGTGCTGTAGGCGCGTTGTCGAGCGAAGGGGCGCACTGGCAAAGCCAGTGGCACGCGGTGTCAGCGCTCACAAAATAAACTTGCTCAAGTCCTCGTCGCTGGCCAGCTTCTCCAATCGCTCGGTGACATAGGCCGAGTTCACCACCACGCGCCCGACGTGCATGTCGGGCGCTTCGAAGCTCAGATCTTCCAGCAGCCGCTCCATGATCGTGTACAGCCGCCGCGCGCCGATGTTCTGGCTCTTTTGATTGACCTCGAAGGCGTAGCTGGCCATCGTCTCGATGGCCTCGCGCTCAAACTCGAGCTCGACTCGCTCGGTGCCCAATAGCGCCTGGTACTGCTTGGTCAATGCGCTGGTCGGTTCCGTGAGGATGCGGACAAAGTCGTCCTTGGTCAGGTCTTTTAGCTCGACGCGAATGGGAAACCGGCCTTGCAGCTCGGGCATCAGGTCGCTCGGCTTGGCGCGGTGAAACGCGCCGGCGGCCACAAACAAGATGTGGTCCGTCTTCACGTATCCATACTTCGTCTGCACGGTCGTGCCCTCGACGATCGGCAGCAGATCGCGCTGCACGCCCTGACGGGAGACGTCGGCGCCGCGCGTTTCGCTCGATACGACCTTGTCGAGTTCGTCGACGAACACGATGCCCACGTTTTCGGCCAACTCAATCGCCACCGCGTGCAGCTTTTCCTGGTTCACCAGCGCGTCGCATTCCTGCTCGAAGAGCACCTTGCGGGCTTCGGCCACGGTCAATTCTCGACGGGCGGTTTGCTTGGGCAGCAGCTTTTCGAACATGCCTTGCAAGTCCATGTCGGCCTGTTCCAGGCCCATGCCCGAGAGCATCATCGGCACGGCCTTTTGCTCGAGCGTGATCTCGACCTTGCGCTCGTCCATTTCGCCGGCCGCCAGCTTGGCCCGCATTTTTTCGCGGGTACGCTCATAGCGCTCGGCCGAGTTAACGGCCTCGGCGCCGACCTCGTAGGCGGCCGGCGCGGGCGCCAACAGATCGACCAACCGGCTCTCGACGCGCGCCATGGCCTCCTGCTCGACTTTCTTGCGCTCAGTCTCGCGGACCAGGACGATCGCGTTTTCCACCAGGTCGCGGATCATGCTCTCGACGTCGCGGCCGTAATAGCCGACCTCGGTGTACTTGGTGGCTTCGACCTTTACGAACGGAGCGCCCGTGAGCTTGGCCAGGCGGCGCGCGATCTCGGTTTTGCCCACGCCGGTGGGTCCGATCATGAGGATGTTCTTGGGCGCGATCTCGCCGCGCATTTCGTCGGGCAATTGCTGCCGCCGCCAGCGATTGCGCACGGCAATGGCAACCGCCCGCTTGGCCTCTGCCTGGCCCACGATGTGCTCGTCCAGCCGCTCGACGATCTGTCGCGGCGTCAGGTCGCGCATGGCAACTCCTCGACCACGATGTTGCTGTTCGTGTACACGTCGATTTCGGCGGCGATCTCCAGGCTCCGCCGCACGATCGTCGCCGTGTCCAGGTCGGAGTGTGCGATCAAGGCCCGGGCAGCCGCCACGGCGAAGTTGCCACCCGAGCCGATGCCCAGCACGCCGTCGGTGGGTTGAATCACGTCGCCCGTGCCGCTGACCAACAGCGTGTGCCGAGCGTCGACCACCGCCACCAGGGCCTCCAGCCGCCGCAGCACGCGATCGGTCCGCCAATCCTTGGCCAGCTCCGTGGCCGCTCGCGTCACGTTGCCGGGGAAATCGCGCAGCTTGGCCTCGAACCGCTCCAACAGCGCGAAGGCGTCGGCCGTCGAGCCGGCAAAGCCCGTGATCACCTTGCCGTCCAGCAGGCGGCGAATCTTCATCGCGTCGGCCTTCATCACGGTATTGCCCAACGTCACCTGGCCATCGCCCCCCATGGCGACAACCCCCTTGTGACGCACCGTCAGGATGGTCGTGGAACGAAATTTCATTAAAATAGGGGCCAGGGGCCAGGGACTAGGGTCTAGTGAAGAAACGGGATTGCGGACTAGGGACGAAGAAACCGATCAGCAGGATTCAAAGTGGGCCGGACCACTGGGTCATCATTCTTTCGTGGCCCCTGGTCCCTGGCACCCGACCCCTACTCTGGTAAGGGCACGACTTCGCCGCCGGCCATCGTCGAAAGCTGCTGATAGAGCAACAGCTCGATGGTCTCGCTGATGTAGTGTACCGAACCGTCGGCATACAGAAAATTGCCACCGCCCACGTGGTCGCTGCGAAAGTTCGACGTGGTATGGTATCCGCCGCGCGTCGGGCGCACTCCGCTGGGGCCGGTCCTGGTGCCGGGCGCGCTGGCCTGGCTCTTGTCGCACCGCATCACATAGCCTTGATCGCACTGCGAGACCGTGACCGGGTTTTTGTTCAGCGGCTCCAACGTGCAGGCCATGATGCTGGCCATGAACAGCCGGGTGTTGGTCGACAGGTGCTTCCACGGCACCTGCGAGCAGACCCAGGCTTGCTCGGCCGTGCGCAACTGACCCTGGGCATCGTACAGCGGCACGCCGACACGGGTGTTCTGATAGGTGGTGCCGTTCCAGATCGACATCTTGGCCGTGTTCTCGCCGCAGCACAAGGGCCAGTTGAGCCCCGTGGCCCCCTCGCCCATGGCGATCGTTTTGCTGGTGCCGTCGGTGACCTTGCGCGCGTTGACGGCATAATTGATGTCGAACATGCCGCGCTCGGTGATGGGTACATAGGGCGGCCCGGGGGGAGATTCGTGGGCGCCCACGCACCAGGCGTCGGTCACCCCCTTCGAGAAGCAATAGTTCGTCGAGCCGAAAACATCGTACTGTGCAGTCTTGCTGGCCTGAAAGAGCAGCTTCAGCAACTTGTCGTTGAGCGGATTGTCGCCGCCGTCGGACGGGCAGGCGAACACGGGGACCACTTTGGCCACGATCTCCGGACCCTGCTGCCACCAACCCTTGTTGCTGAAGTACAGGGCCTTGAGACCCGCTTCCTCAAAATAAGGCAGCAACATGGCGTGGCCCGAGGCATAGATCTTTCTTCCGTTCTCGAAGGCGGTGGAGTCGGTGAAGCAGCCGCCCGGCGGAAACGTCTTGAGCGTGTCGTGATAGTTGTGCAAGGCGATACCGAACTGCTTCATGTTGTTGGTGCAGCTAGCTCGCCGCGCCGCCTCGCGTGCCGCCTGAATCGCCGGCAGCAACAGCGCCACCAGCACGCCAATAATGGCGATCACCACCAGCAGTTCCACCAGCGTAAACCCCCCGCGCCGGCCAGTCATTCGACGATTCGTCAGATTCCGCGCGCAATGCCGACTAATCATTTCCGGGCCCGCCGCGACGGGTGTGGCAAAACATTCTGGCGGGTGGCACGGGCATCTTG
>CAZUPX010000696.1:0-4310 GCA_964622155.1 uncultured Planctomycetaceae bacterium
TATTCCCCGAGCTCGGCAGGGCCGCCGCCCAGGCGCGGTCCTGGTCCAACAAGTACGCCAGCGCCATGCTGCCGAACCCGAGCGTCGCTGACGACAAAAACTCACGGCGAGTGGGTGCCGGTGGGGTGGCACTGGCGTTTCGCCAGTGCGCGGTCGAGGCGGTGTTGAGCACTGGCGAGACGCCAGTGCCACCCATCGCCACTTGTCGTCGAGTTGCACCGGTCTTATTCGACATACAAAAACTCGCTGGCGTTGAGCACGGTGTGGCAAAGCTGCACCAGGGCCTGATGCGCGGCGAGCTGGTCAGCCATGCCCCCGGCGGTGCCTATTTTCGTTTGTTCGTCGAGCAGCGTCTGGCACGTCTCGACCTCGGCCGCGTTGGGGCGACGCGCGAGCGTCAGGCGAAACAGCGTCGCGATCCGATCCCGCGGCTGGCTGCTGGCGCTCTGTTCGACGCGCTTGGCCAGCGATTCGGCCTGCTCGGCGATGAACGCGTCGTTCAGCATGACCAGCGACTGGAGTGGAACCGCCGACGCGTCGCGCATCAAGCAATTGGTGGCCACGAGTGGCTGGTCGAAGACTGTCAATAGCGACAGGTTGTACGCCCGGCGGGTCAGCAGGTATACGCTGCGGCGCGTTGCGTCGGCCGCGCGGGCCAACTTGTCCTTGGCAACCACAACCATGCCATCGCTGCGCGCCTGAATCATGATCGGCGGCCCGCCCATCGTCCATTCCAGTGTGCCGCAGGCGGCCAGGATCGAATCGCGCACCACCTCCGACTCCAAGCGACGCAACCGCTGCCGCCACAACAGTTCGTTGCCGGGGTCGACGGCTTCCGGGTCGGCGGCGCTTTCATTGGCGGCCGACAAATCGCGTTGCGATGCCTGGCGATAGGCCGTCGAGAGCACCACCAACTTGATCAACGGTTTGATTCGCCAACCCTCATCCACAAATCGCGCGCTCAGCCACTCCAACAACTCGGGATGCGTCGGTGGTTGTCCCTGTGCCCCGAAATTGTCCGCCGTTGGAACGATCCCGCGGCCAAAAAGTTGTTGCCACACGCGATTGACCATCACGCGCGCCACAAGTGCCGACGCGGGCGAGTCACGATCGGTCAACCACCGCGCTAGTGCCGTGCGGCGGCCGCTGGTGCCTTCGTAAGGCGCAGTCGCAGTGGCCAATGCCGCACGCTCGTTCGGCGAGAGCACGCGCAGAAACCCCGGCTCGACTTCGGCGCCCGGCGTCTCGTCGCTGCCGCGCACCAACAGATTTGTCGGGACCGGCGGTCCAACGTCGTACAGGGCCTGAATCTTGCCCCAACGGCGGCGCTGCGACTCGGTTGACCGGATGTCGGCCTCAAGTTTCGCCACCGACGATTTGTCGGTGTCATTCAACTGCGCGTCGATCTCGTCGGTTTTGATTGACAGGCTCGGGCCAAATTTCTCGGCCAGGTACTTTTGCACTTCACTTCGCTGGTCGGCCGGAGCTTCGAGCGCGACCTTCACGTCGGCGCGGATCGCCTCCGGGAGTTTGGCCAGCGCAAGTTCGGCAAGGCGCGCGCGATGCGGGCGGCGAAGCTCGTCTAGCTGCGTTCGCAGGGCCTTCACCTGACCGTCGATCTCACCGTTATGACGCTCAATAATTGCTTGCTCAGGCGGAGAAACGTCAGGCAATCCCCGGTCGTTGGTCCTGGTCTCGGTGGGCACGACCGGCCGCCAGGCCTGCGGATTGTAGGCCGGTGTCAGCAGGGCCATCACGCGGTAGTAGTCATCGTGCGGGATCGGATCGAACTTGTGAGTGTGGCACCGGACGCAATTGAGCGTCAGGCCCAGCAAGCCCGTGCCCACTGTCTCCAGCGTGTCGTGCATGATGCCGTAGTAATTTGGCCGAATGAGGCCCACGTCCTCGTGCGTCAGGTCGCGAGCCGTCCGCAGATAGCCGGTGGCCACCAGCGCGTCGCGCATTGGCTCAGTCATCCGTTCGGCCCGCCGCCAGTCGTACAGCTCGTCGCCGGCCAGTTGTTCGGTGATGAAGCGGTCGTAGGGTTTATCGTCGTTGAGAGCGCGAATGACCCAGTCGCGATATCGCCACTTGCCTTCGCTGGTGATGACGAGCGTGGCGTCGACGTCGAAGCCGACCGTATCGACATAGCCGGCCGCGTCGAGCCAATGCCGCCCCCACCGCTCGCCAAAGTGCGGCGAAGCCAGCAGCCGATCGACCAGCCGCTCGAAGGAATCTGGCGTTTCGTCGGCTAAGAAAGCGTCGACTTCCTGAGGCGACGGAGGCAAACCGACCAGGTCGAGATACACGCGACGTACGAAGGTTGCGGTGTCGGCGTCCGGCGAGAATCGAAGTCCCTTGGCCTCGAGTCGCTCCAGCACGAATCTGTCGATCGGCGTAAGTGCATGTTGAGCATCTCGCACGGTCGGTACTGGGACTGCCGCCAGCGGGCGGAACGACCAGAACTGCCGGTCGGCGTCCCGGATCGGGGGAACGGGCGGCGGAATCCGGTCTGGATTCTCGGCAGGCGTTCCCTCGGCGATCCAGGCTCGAAGTATCGTCCTGTCGTCGGGGGTAAGCTTGCGTTCGCCGGGTGGAGGCATCTCGCCCGCGTCGATCTTTTCCACCAGCAGGCTGGTTAGCGGAGCCGACTTGTCCACCGCCGGGCCGCTGTCGCCGCCGCGCAGAATCGATGCCACGCTGCGCAAATCGAGCCCGCCCTTGGGTTCATCACCGCCGTGGCAAGCGGTGCAGCGCGTCGCCAGAATGGGCCACACGTCGCGCTCGAACTGGGGTGCGCCGTTCGGCTCGCCGGCGGTAGTCGCCACGGCCGAAAAGATGACCAGCCATCCGGCCGCCGCAATCAAGTTCGGCTTGCACGGCATCGCGGAAGATCTCCGGCGACCAAGGTGGGGCTCGACACTTGACATTGATGATAGCCCCGCGATAGGACAGCATGCAACGAGTACCACGAGACGGTTCTGTCCTAATTTGAATCAATATATTTTTGCCATACTGGGTGGTCAAAGCTGCAAGGCACGGAAATGCGATCGAGCAACGAGATGCAGCAATTCTTGCAGGCTCTCATGGGCTGGGGCTTAGAGCGCCCTTGGATGTACGGCGGCACTCCACAAGGGGCCGATACTGTCTTCTGGTACAGGCGATACATTTGGGCACAACTGACGGAGCGCGTGAACGATTTCTACAACGCGATAATCGCGGTGACATCATGCGAACCATGCACCGAGGATGACGAACCGAAACCGAAGCCAGCAACATGGTTTCAAGCGACCTGTGACCCACCGGCCTATTCAACGGTCATATCGTTCTGGAAGGACGTAGACCGGCGCCTGGGAATCGATTATCCGTCAGGCACCGAGTTCACCTATGGGTCGGACCCAACATCAGCAACACCAAATTAGGACAGTACCGGCGAGACGTTTGCCTGGGGAGCCAAGGATCAATGTTTCAGCTTTCGGTTTGCGCCGAGACGGTGTTTTGCGAGCTCCCGTTCGTCGAGCGGGCGCGGCGGATCGCGGCCGCCGGGTTTGGCGTCGATTTCTGGCGGTGGGTCGATTGTGACGTCGACGCGCTGGCCGCCGAGCCGTCGGTGCGGGTCAGCAGCTTCAGTGGATACGTCTCCGGCAGCCTGGTGCATCCCGGCGGGCTCTCGACGTTTCTCGATGGGATCGAGCAGACGCTCGCCGTTGCTCGCAAGCTCGACTGCCGCGACCTGGTGCTCTCCACTGGCGAGATCGATCATCAAGGCCGTGTCGTGCACGCCGTCGCCGCCAATCCGATCACGCGCTGGATCACCGCCTACAAGGGTTTGTGCCGGATCGCCGAGCTGGCCGAAAGGCACGGCGTGACCTATCACCTGGAACCGCTCAACACCAAGTTGGACCATCCTGGGTATCCGCTCGAGCGCGTCGCGGACGCGGTGTGCTTGATCGATGAGGTAGGCAGCCCGCGAATCCGACTGTTACTCGACGTGTATCACACGCAGATTCAAGAAGGCAACGTGACGCAAGTGATTCGCGATTACGGGCGGAGTATCGGATACGTTCACGTGGCCGACGTGCCCGGCCGGCACGAGCCCGGCACCGGTGAGATCAACTACCCGCACGTCGCGCAGGCCCTGGCCGAAGTCGGATACCAGGGAACCGTGGCGATGGAAGCATTTCCCGAAGGAGACCCCCAGCGCGCGCTGGAGCGCTTCCGACAAGTGTTCGGAAAGTAGGTGTTAGGGATTGGGGGTTAGGGAAAGACAAACAAGCGACAAGATGACCCTGACAGATCACGCCGCAGAG
>CAZUPX010000697.1:0-12300 GCA_964622155.1 uncultured Planctomycetaceae bacterium
CAGGTCGAAACCTTGCTCGTCGCGCAGAAACAGCAGCACCCCGTACAGCTCGTCGCGCGGGACGACGCCGCGCATATCTCCGCGAAACTCGCTCCACGTGATCGGCGGAAAAGTCTCGCGAAGGGTTTTCAACCGTTGAGAATCAATCATGGCGCGCCTTACTCGACCCGAACGCCTTGCGGCAGATGGCTCACGCCGCGCGGAAGCGAAATCACCGGCAGCTCGACCAGTGCCCGCTTGGGCTCCTGTCTCTGCCGGGTCAAAAACTCCCGCCCGCCGATCGTGCCCTCTCGCTGAATGATGTCCTGCAAGTCGATGATCGATTGAATCAACTGTTCGGGACGCGGCGGGCACCCCGGCACGTACATGTCGACGGGAATGAAGCGATCGATCCCCTGCACCACGCAATAGGTGTCAAACACGCCGCCGGTTGAGGCGCAGGCGCCCATGGAGATGCACCACTTGGGCTCGTGCATCTGCTGCCAGATGCGCTGTAGCACAGGCAGCATCTTCATCACCACGCGGCCGGCGACGATCATCAGGTCGCACTGCCGCGGGCTGAAGCGGAACGCCTCGGCGCCGAACCGCGCAATGTCATGGCGGCTGGCGCCGGTGGCCATCAGCTCGATCCCGCAGCAAGCCGTGGCAAACGGCATCGGCCACAAGCTGTTTTTGCGACACCAGTTGGCCAGCGAGTCGAGCTTGCTGACGACCACGTTTTCCGGAAGGTCTACCGCCATCGGAAGACTCCCTTCCGCCAGGCATAGATGTATCCCGCCGCCAGAAGCAAAATGAACGTCACCACCTCGATAAAGACCAACTGCCGATTGGCAACCCATTGGTTTGCCACGGCCATGTCGATCCCCTGCGGATTCTGACTGGCCACGGCCCAGGGATAGAGGAACAGCAGCTCGACGTCGAACACCAGAAATGCGATCGCGACAAGATAGAAGCGCACGTCGAAACGACGCCGAGCGTCGTGTATCGGGTCCATGCCGCTCTCGTAGGGCATTTCCTTAACGCGACCCGACGCGCGATGCGGCCCGACCAGCGTTCCGATGCCCAACAGCGCGAGCGATACGGCGACGGCCACTCCGGCGAACAAGAAGATCGGCAGGACGGCTTCAACCATGGTCAAATCGCCGAAAAAAGATGCACTTTGTGAATCTTGTCACAAAGTTGGCCCAAACAAAAGACCCGACGGGGCGGGTCTCGGACATTAAAAATCGTATCGCCCCCGCCAAAAGTGGTCAAGCAGGGGGTAATTGCCCTTGGAGGGGCCAATCGCCCAGTGCCTCGATGTACCGTTGCGCATCCTGGGGCGACGGTTGAGATCACCGGCGGATTGATGCGGACCTATGGCGGTGCCCGGCTGTCCCGCAGGGGGTATGATTGACGCTAAATGCTGCCAAGTGCTGCTTGCACGCACCCCCTGAAGCTCGTACACCCACCAATGCCTCTCGACCTGGTCAAGACGCTCAGCGATTTGGTTTCGATTGCCAGCGTCAACCCGATGGGTAGACCCCTAAGCGGGCCCGAATACCTCGAAGATCGTGTGACCGACTATCTCGAGGCGCTCTTCAGGCGGCTTGACCTGCCAGTACAACGCCAGACGGTGGAGCCCCGGCGCGACAACATTGTCGCTCGGCTCGACGGTGATGTGCCGCCGGAGAAAGGCGGTCGCCTGGTTTTGCTTGAGGCTCATCAAGACACGGTGCCGGTTGTCGGCATGACGATTGAGCCATTCACCCCGGTAGTGCGCGATGGTCGCTTGTACGGTCGCGGCTCGTGCGACATCAAGGGGGGCTTGACGGCGATGCTAGGCGCGCTGGCACGCCTGGCCGAAGAGCGGCCACCTGGCATGCCCACGATCATCATGGCCTGCACCGTCAACGAAGAGGACGGACACAGTGGCGCCGAGGCGCTCACGAGATTGTGGTCTCAGGGTGCCACAGGCGTGTCGGATCGGGGTGGCACTGGCGTGTCGCCAGTGCTGACAGGCAATCACGGGCAAGATGCCCGTGCCACCCGTACCAGTTCGCTCATCGTCCGAAGACCCGACGTAGCCATTGTCGCCGAACCAACGCACTTGCAAGTCGTCGTCGCCCACAAAGGGGTTGTTCGCTGGCGTTGCCGCGCCCACGGCCGCGCGACCCACAGCTCGCAGCCTCACTTGGGCGTCAATGCCATCTACAAGATGGGCAAGGTCGTGTTGGCGCTGGAGCGATACCAGCGCGATGTGCTGGCGGGCGCGGCGCGACACCGGCTATGCGGCGCGCCTACACTGAGCGTGGGCACTATCACCGGCGGGTTGAGCGTCAACACGGTGCCCGATCAATGCACGATCGACATCGACCGCCGTCTTGTGCCTGGTGAGAATCCCGACGAGGCGTATCGCCACGTTCTGGAGTTCGTAGCGCGCCAGATCGACGCCGACCCGGCAATCGAGCATGAGCCACCGTACATGCTGTCGAGCGGGTTGTCGGACGACGCCAACGGCCCCTTGGCGCGCGAGTTGGCAGCGGCGGCTTGCGCCGCGGGCATCGGATGCGAAACGATGGGAGTGCCGTATGGCACCAACGCCTCTTCGATCGCCGCCGCGGGCGTGCCCTCGGTCGTGTTTGGACCAGGCTCGATCGACCAGGCCCACACGGCCGACGAATGGGTGGCGCTCGATCAAGTCGCGCTGGCCAGCGAAGCGATCTATCAGTTTGCCCGCGGCGAGTAGCGATCGTTACGCTCGCTTCCGCGTTTGGCTTTGCGCTCGAAGCCGCCTAGAACGTATCCAGCAGGAAATGGTGCCCGGTGTGGTACAGGGCCCCTTCCGGATACATGTTGTGCCACTGCTTGTTGTAGACCGGCACGCGCATCTCCTGAGGATAGCGGTAATACATGTCGTCGGAGCTCTTGTAATACTCGCTGTTCCAGAAGTTTTGCGGGTAGTAGACGTACGGATAGTGGTACAAGCGGTTCCAATCGCGAGTGCTGTATGAGCGGCCCCACTGCCGACCGAACGCTTGCTGAGCTTGAGCGATATCGGCGGTCAGAAGCACGCCCAAACCCACGGCGCAGCAAAGCGCCAGCATGGTCCGGCGGATCATGAGATTCCCCCCTAGAGAATTACAGAACACCAAGCCTGCCGCGGTCACACGGGAGCCGCCGCTGCCGGCTTGCCAGGTCTAGTTACAGCATCGGCAGACCGCGCAAGCGGCATTGAGGGAATATCCGTTAGAACCGGAAGAGCTTGCCAGGCTGAGAACGCGGCGACGTCAGAGCACTTCCATACCAACCCGACGCGCCAGCGAGGGATTCTTGCTGGTCCGTCAATGGAATCCCTAGCTAGCGCTTCGGGTTCGTGTGTGCTAGCAGCTACTGTGGCATCTTGCCGGCGGCCAGCTCTTTGTCCCACTCGTCCATCAGCGGCCAATCAACAGCGCAAGTGCCAAAATCGGCCATGTGCAAGTAGCCCTCGAGCCGCGCAATCGCGCGATCCAAGAGCACGTTGTCCTTGCGAAAGATCGGCCCGTGGCTGGGCAACAGCCACTGCACGTCGCTGGCGCGAATCCGCCTGAGCGATTTGAGAAACGACGTGATGTCGCTGCCGTGGTGGGCGTCGATCGCACCGACGCAGCCATCGCGATAGATGTTATCGCCGCTAAACAGCAGGTCGCCAAGGCGGAACGAAAGCTGACTGTCGGTGTGGCCCGGCGTGTGCCAGACTTCGAGTTCCAACTTGCCGACCTTGATCCGGTCTCCCTCGTCGACCAACAGGTCGAGCTTGACCGGCGGCATATCGAGGTGGATGTCCTGCGCGGCGATCTCGGCAAAAGTTTTTATCTTGTCGCCGGTTGCCAGCGCATCGGCCGCCAACCGGTGGCCGGTGATTTTGGTTTTGAGCAGTTGATTGATCTTGGCAAGCCCCTGGATGTGATCGACGTCGGCGTGCGTGGCGATCAATGTCTTGCAGCTCGACAGCGGAAAATCGAGCTGGCGAACCAGCTCGACGATCTCGTCGACCGTCTCGTCATACCCGACGTCGATCAGCACCCACTCCGACTGATCGAAAACCAGATACACATTGCAACCGAGCCGCTGGCCGGCCTGGTGGTTCATCTCGATGACATGTGGAAAGACGGGCTTCCGGGCGAGCATCGGTTGGTCCTTGTGATGGGCCGATCACTATTCCGCAGTCGCGACATCGGCGAACCGACATCTGATGGGCACCGAATTCTAAGGTGGGTCGCTGTAATCGACAAGCCGCACTGAGATAACCGCCGTCAAAACGGCCACGGACGCAGCTAACGGTCGGCTATAATTGCGTTCATGACGGACACAGGCAAAAAGTCTCACGCCTCGTCTTCGCCTAGATCGCGCTTTCAAATTTCGATCAAAGACTTGTTGACCGCCATGTTCTGGGTCGGAGTTTGCATTGCGGCTTGGGGCTGCGCCATTCGACTTGGCCGCCAGACTTCATTTTCCCGCTTTCCACCGAATCCATTCGAGGTCTATCAAGTGCTTGCGCTGGCCACATTGGGATGGTCGTCCATGTTCCCCGCAATTTGGGCGCTACTGGGCCGTTCCAGGCAAGGTGTTGTCATTGGAGTCGGGATGTGGGCCTTGATGTTGATCTTGAGCTTCTTGTTCATGGTGTGCTAAGGGCACGGAGGCACGATCGCGCGAATCGACTTGCTGACTTGCGACGATCGCCGCCAGCCCTTCGCGATAAGACGGATAGCGAAGTTTAATGCCCAACTCGACGAGCATCCGGGCGTTGCGTGCGCGCTTGCTTGACCCGGCCCGCAAGGCTTGCGGCGAATCTGCGGCGGGTGGTGCGAAAATCGGCCGCGGCGCGCCAAGTCGCCAGGCTAGCTCATCGTAGTAGTCGCGCCGTGGAACTGGATGACCGTCGGCCACGAGGTACGTTCGCGGCGCGATCGCTCGCTCGGCGGCGGCCAAGACGGCTTCGACGGCGTCATCGACGTGGATCAGATTGATATATCCCTGCTCGGACGCGGCGATCGGTTTATAGTTCCGAATCTCGTCAGCGTTCGGAATTCGGCCCGGACCGTACAGGCCCGCCAGCCGCAATGTCACGCCGTGTCGAGCCAACGGATGAGTAGCCAATACCTGCTCGGCTTCCAGGCATGCTTTTCCACCTTCGCGATGGGGCTCGCACGGTGAGTCCTCGTCGACCCACTCATCGTGCATCTGGCCATAGACACCTGTCGAGCTTGTGTAAATGATCCTGCCCGTATCGCGCTGCAGCGCGTCGATGACCGAGCGGAGTCCACCGGCGTACACTTCGCGGATCGATGCGCCCGACGAACGATCGAAACCGACCGCAAAGAGCACCGTTTCAACGGTTGGAAGATTTGCCAGGCTTGCCGGACTCAGAATGTCGGCGACGATCAGCCGAAATCCTTGGGCGGCCAGTCGACCCGCTCGGTCGGCGCTGCGCGTGACGACGAACACCTCTTGACCAGCGTCACGCCAACGCTCGGCGACTCGCTGACCCAGATATCCGCAGCCGAAGATGAGTTTGGACATGGGCAGCCAACGTGCACGCAGAAGGAGCAATCACCGATCGTCCAGGCCACGCGGCGGATCGTGCGCAGCGCCTCCCTCTCGCGCGGACTCCAAGTACGCAGTCAACATGATCTGAGCGGCCAGCTTGTCGAGTCGTGCCTTGCGCTGCTTCTTGGTCAGTTGCGCCTGCGCGAGCACCACTTCGGCTTCGTGCGTCGTAAAGCGTTCGTCAAAGTATTGCACGGCCACGCCAGTGACCTCGGCCAACCAGGCCCCAAACCGCCGGGCTTCTTCGCTCTTGCGACTCTCGCGGCCGTCGAGATGCACAGGCAGGCCGACGACAAACAGCGATATCTGCTCCTGTTCGGCCAGTCGCTTGAAGTACGCTCGGTCGGCCTGCTCACCGCCGCGCGTAAAGTTATCGTGCGGGCTGGCAATCGTGCGGCTAACGTCCGCGATGGCGATCCCGATCCGCACCGTCCCAAAGTCGATGCCCGCGATTCTGCCCTGCGGTTCGTTGACCACGACACCCTCCTCAACAACGGCCGCGCCGAGCCCACCCGTCGTACAAGCGGCCCCAAGTTTCAGAGATATTGTTGCCAACCCCGCTCGGAAATCAATTTGACCAGCTCGCGGATGGATTCCTCGTCATGTTTGTTGGCCACCAGCGTCGCGTCGGGCGTGTGGACGACGATGCAATCGGCGATTCCCAGCGTCACAATCAAGTGACCATCGGCCCCGCGCACTATCGTGCCGCTCGTCCGCAAACCCAGATGATTCGCCGAGACGGTGTTTCCATCGTCATCGGTGCCTTGCAGCCGAGTGATCGACTGCCAACTGCCCACGTCATCCCACGCGAAAGGGGCTTCGATCACGACAACATCGCGAGCATGTTCCATCACCGCGTAGTCGATCGACACGCCCCGGATGGCGGCAAACTCTCGCGCGAAAACCTCCTCGTAGCTCGGGCTGTCCATGGCCGCGGCGATCGTGCTCAAGCGGGCAAACATCTCGGGCTCGCGCTCTTCAAGGGCCTTCAAGATTGTGCTGGCCCTCCACACAAAAATGCCGGAATTCCAGTAGAACGTTCCGGCACTGAGGTACTCACGTGCGACCGCTGCTTTGGGTTTTTCACGGAACTGTTTGACATGATATACGCCCGGAGCGCCCGCGGATTTCGCCGGCGCACCCAGCGGCAGGGCCTCGCCACGTTCAATGTAGCCAAAAGACTCCGCCGGATAACTGGGCCGAATGCCAAACGTCACGATCCGATCGGGCGACTGGTCGACCAGATGGGCCGCCAGCGCGATGGCTTTCTGAAACGCCGCGTCGGGCGAAATCACGTGATCCGAAGGCATCACCGCCATGACTCCCGCCGGATCGTGCCGCGCGATCGCCAGCGCGGCCAGTCCGATGCACGGCGCGGTGTCGCGACGGCAGGGTTCGCCCAGCAAGGCCTGCGGAGGCAATTGCGGCAATTGGTTCCATACTTCGTCGACCAGAGCGGCGCCGGTGACGATCAGAATCCGCTCGGGCGGCACCAACTGACCCAGCCGCTCGACTGTCGCCTGGATCATCGTTCGCGAGCCAACCAGCCGCAGCAGTTGCTTGGGTCGCGCGCTGCGGCTTTCAGGCCAAAATCGCGTTCCCGATCCGCCAGCCATGATCACGGCATGAAGCATCG
Organism: uncultured Planctomycetaceae bacterium; assembly: GCA_964622155.1. Lineage (GTDB taxonomy): Bacteria > Planctomycetota > Planctomycetia > Pirellulales > PALSA-1355 > CAZUPX01. Next base: position 7,211 of record CAZUPX010000697.1, read on the forward strand.
TTTAGTCCCTTGCCCGTCGCCGCGGTGCCCGCGGCATCCGCCGTAAGCTAACAAAAGTACCGCGCCCCGGTCACCACCAGTCCCGGCCGAATTCGGGCCGCCACTTCATCGGCGCACTGGGCAAACAGCGGACTGATCTCGATCGTCGCGTCCCGCCCCACTTCGCAACCGGCCGCTTGCAGCCAAATGGTGTGCAAGTTGCTCATCTGTTGTTGCACGCTTTGGGGTGTGTCGCGCGGCTCACCGGGGGCGTTTTTCAGCGGCGCGAATGAGGTCGCTTCATCGACTTCGACCACGATTGCCTGCTGTGCCACGGGCAGCAGATCGAAAATAAACCGCTCGAACTTTACGGCATTGGGCTCGGTTGGCTCGACCTTTTTGCCGGACGTGTCGACGTGCGCGACCGCCTTGCGGGCGACATGAAACGGCAGGGCCGTGTCGTCATGGGCCATCCGTTCGACCAGCGCGGTGTCGAATACGTGAATCGCCGTATTGCCCGCCCAAAAAACGTTGGTGCCATCGGCGGTCCGACGCTCGACGATCTGATCGTCCAAGTGGTTCAAGTCACTGTATTCAATGATCTGGAGCTTGCCGTCGATCGACACCGCATTGCCCACTTTGTCGCGCGAGGTCCGCTTGGCGACCACCTGCGTCGACAATTCAGATCCGGCCAACAGGTGATAGCCAAGGAATACTGGATCGCACATTTGCACCAGCGGATTGTCGACCTGGCAATAGAACAATTGTCGCACGCCGCGCAGGCGAATATCGGCCAGGCATCCACTTTCGGCCAACGCTCGCAGCATGCCGCCATGACCATCGGGACTTAAGGCCAGTTCATGCTTCGCCGCCATCAGCAGCCGGCCGGTGCGGCAGTCGACCGCCGGCATCGTCCCCTGACAAAACACCTTCACATCTTCTTGCGCCAGGCCGAAGTTCTCGTTGGCGCTCAGATAGTTGAGCGTCTCGCGGTGCGTGGCCGGACTGGTCATCAGGTACAAAGGAATACGAATGCCGGCCACGCGGCTGCGGGCGATGATCTTTTCAATGAGAATCTGAAACAGTGACGCGCCGGACACGGGCCCCACGGGAAACATGCCCTTGGGCTGATCGGAACCCAGCCGGGTCCCCTGCCCTCCCGCCACCAGGATGACGCCGACCTGTCCGGCGGCCAGTGCCTGTTGTCCGCGCTCGTGAGCCTGGTCGGTGGAGATGCCACGCTCATGGTGTTGGCCTAACCGAAATGCCGGTGGCGGCGAGGCCCGTCGCGCCAGCTCGGCCCAATTGTGTTGCGAATCCGTAGCGCGAAACAGTTCGTGGACTTCCCGCAAGCGCAGCGAGCTAACCTGAGCGGCCAATTCTTGGCGCTGTTCAGTCGTCAGCTCGTCCCAGAAGCCCAGCACGTGCTCTTGGCCGAACGGGGCCAGAATCTCGTGTAGTTGCTCTCGCTCACGATCCACGTTGCGTGTCTCCGATCCCAGAACCCTTCAAATCCTGCCGCGAACCCAGGCCCAAGCTAGCCAGCAAAGCAACGGAAACAACCCAAAAATCGTCAAGTACGTGACGATCGACGTCCAGACATGTCGCGGCCAGCGGGCCATAGGTACTTGAACAAATCTGCCAGGGGTGCCAACGTCCAGTGCGACCGCCCGATGACTCCGAATGCCATTATTCACTCCAGACCGCGCACCGCAAAGGGCCGCCAAACTTACTGTCTGCGCAATCTCACCGATCGATCAAAAGTGCCGAGTGCAAAGACGCGATTGACAAACCTCATATTTTGTTGCATAATAAATTATGGAGTTTCGCTGGAACGAATGGAATATCGAGCATATCCATCGCCGAGGCGTTTCTCCGGAAGAAGCCGAAGCGATCGTGGGCGCCGCGAAGCGACCATTTCCGAGAAAAATCGACGACGACAAATGGTTGGTTTGGGGCCGCGGGTCAGGTGGACGTCTCTTGCAGGCCGTGTTTGTTATCGACGACGACGATTCCGTGTTTGTCATTCACGCGCGCCCCTTGAGCGAACGAGAAAAGCGCCGATTCCGCCGCAGGAAGTCATGAAAAAGACTAAACCCTACCGAGAGATGAGCGCGCGAGAGCTTCAGGCCGCGACGAGCCAGCTCGACAAACCGTTCGTGGTCGAAGCGTCGCGGCCCCTCACCCCCGACGAGAAGAAGCGATGGCGGCGCATCAAGCGGCGCCGCGGCCGGCCGAAGACAGGCCAAGGATTCCGGCGAGTGTCGGTGAGCATCGAAGGCGGGTTGCTGAAGCAAATCACCGCACTGGCGAAGAAGCGCCGCGTGAGCCGCTCAAAGCTGTTGGCGCAAACGTTGGCCGAAGTTCTGACGCAGGATAAGTAGGAAATTGATCGGCGCGATTGACCCAGGGACCCGCGCCGGTGACTCGTCTGCTCAAGGTAAATACGCGTCGACGAAATCAAGATACTCGGTATCACCGTGCTGGCACTTGCTGTGCCGGCGAACCGACTTCAGGACCACGCGCAAGCCGTCCGTCCACAGCTCGTCGGAAATGTCAGCCCTCATCTTTCGGGTTGCGCACAGGCGGGTCAGCATGTCGTCTACGACCGGTTCGTCCGACGAGTCCCCTGAGATGGCAGCTCGCAAGGCCGCAGCCACGACTCTGTCGTCGACCTCGTCGCTTCGGCGGTACGCGTCGACGAGCATACACTCGATGTTCTGCAACACATCGATGTGATGCTTCGCCATCCGTCGTTCCACCCCACCTGATGCCGACAATCTTGCTGGCAAGACGGGCCGGCGGGCGCGACGTTGCTTTGCCTTCTTGAGATCCTCCAACGCCCTCTTACCGAGCATACGATTTCCTCCTTGAAACAGCCGCGGCGCGCGATTTCGTTAATCACGTGGAATTGCACTGCCTGACTTGAGTCTAGCGTAACCGCCCATCTGTAGGCAACAATACGCTAGCACGTCGCCCATATCGCCCAGTGCGCGGCAACGTTGCATCGTGTGCTAGTAACTCGTGTCCAAGTGAATCAATTGGACGATAACGCGGAATTGGGGATCTTTCGATTGTCCCAAACCTACCGCTGGAACATCGCTGAACACGCGGCCGGGTACGACGCCGTGGCCGAGCGCCTGCATCCGCACTATGCGGAAATCCAGGATGCAATCCTGGAGCAGATCGCGCGGCCGGCTGACGCAGAGTTTTTGCTCGTCGACCTGGGCGGCGGATCGGGGCGACTGGCCGAGAAGTTTCTCACGCGATTTAGCCGCGCAAGCGCGGTCGTTATCGACCAATCCGAGGCGTTTTTGGACATCGCCAAGGCTCGCCTGGCCCCTTTTGGATGCCGGGCCAACTGCCAGGTCGCGCGGTTGCAAGACGATTGGCCCGCCCGACTGCCTTCCGCTCGGGCGGTGATCACGAGCATGTCGGCGATTCATCATCTGGACGCCTCCGAGAAACAACGGCTCTATCAACAGTGCTACGACGCGCTGGTGCCATTGGGCGTACTGCTCAATGGCGACGAAGTTCGCGCCGAGGACGACGCCGAATACCTGGCTGCCGTCACGGCCTGGGCGGACCACATGCGGCAGCTCACAGTCGATGGAGTGGTCGGTCCGGCGATGGCGCCCATGCTCGAAGCGTGGCGCGAGCGTAACGTTACGCAGTTCGACAAGCCGCGCGCCAGCGGCGACGACTGCCACGAAACCATCGCCGCGCAGCTTGGCTATTTTTGCGATTGCGGCTTCCGCAGCGTCGGCGTCGCCTGGCACGAACAAATGTGGGCCGTCCTGCGAGGTGTAAAGTGACCACGATGCCCACGACCTTCTGGTCCCGCATTCGATTCGCCCCCGCGGGTCCGCTGGCGCGTCTGTCGGTGCGCCTGTTGGCCTTGGTCGGCCTCTGGGCTCCGCCGAACGCCATGTCGACGGAAATTGCACTGGGCGATAATTGCGTGATCCGCTTCGCAGACGTGCGCGAAGGAATTGCGGCGGTCACGCAGCGCGACGAGTACATCCGGCAGATGAGCCCTTTCGACCGCCAGGTCCGCCTGCAGACCGCGCGCGACGTGTCCGAGGCGGAGCTGCTCGCATTTGTCGCCCAGCACGTGCTTCCCTGGCAGCCGAGCGAAATCGAATCGTTGCGACCGATCGTCGAGGAGCTAAGCTCGAAGCTGGCTCCCTGGAAGCTCAAGCTGCCGGCCGTTGTCCAACTGATCAAGACCAGCGGGCGCGAGGAAGCCGGCGCCGCCTACTGCCGTGGAACGGCGATCGTGTTGCCGCAAGCGGTCGTTGACAAGCAACGAAATGAACTGGCCCGTGTCTTCACACACGAAGTCTTTCACGTACTGAGCAGTCACAACCCCGAGCTGCGCGAGTCGCTGTACGCAACGATCGGCTTCCAGCCGTGCAATGAGGTGCTGCTGCCGGAGCCGTTACGCGCCAGAAAAATCACCAATCCCGATGCTCCAGTCAACGACCACTTCCTCTCAGTCGATCACGAGGGGCGCCGAGCGGAGCTGATGCCGGTGCTGTTTTCCAAGACCGAGCGGTACGATGCGGCCCGCGGCGGCAACCTGTTCGCATACCTGACATTCAAGCTGATGCTGCTCGACAACGTCAACGGAGTGCGGCGGGCGGCTATGGCCGACGGCCAGCCCGTACTGCTCGATCCGGCCAGCGTTGCGGGTTATGGCGAGCAGATCGGCCGCAACACCAAGTACATCATTCATCCGGAGGAGATCCTGGCCGACAACTTTGTGCTGGTGGTCAATGGCCGCATCGACGTGCCGACGCCGCGCGTTGTCCAAGACATCGGCCGCATATTGCAAGCCGCCGAAAAGCCGTAGTAGTGCGACTACTCTTGATTGGCAGTCATTGGGTGGCACTGGCGTGTCGCCAGTGCAAGTGAGGACACGGGCAAGATGCCCGTGCCACCCGACACGTTTGCGTTGTCGCACTACCAGCTCACGTCTCGTCGCCCTCGCCTCGATCATCATCGAGCGCACCAAGTTCTTGGATCGAGAACTCCACGGTGACGCTTGTGGCTTCGACGGCTGGCTGGTCGAGCTTGATTTCGAAACGCACGCCATAGGCGAGAAGTTG
>CAZUPX010000698.1:0-1890 GCA_964622155.1 uncultured Planctomycetaceae bacterium
AGGCGGCGCGACGCGCGGGCACCTTTGAGTGGCCCAGCCGCTATATTCAGCAAGAACGGCCGCCGCGATACAACCGCCCGGATGTCAGCTTGAAGCTGCCTGCGACGAGTCGCTGTCGACGCGGTCGCGGAACAGTAGGGCAAAGACAACCCCGCGCCGTCAACCCGCAGCCGAGGTGGATGAGTCCGAATCCACGCGGTCGTAGAAGGTCAGGGCAAATAGAACAAGCACGACGACAGACGCAATCGCTGGCGTGGCCCAGAAGCCGGACCAATCGTGCGCGTTGGGGCCCGTGTTGAAATAGTTCCCCGCTATGCCCGCCAAGTTCGAGCCAATAAACCCGCCAATCCCCCAAGTAATGAACGCAATTAGCCCCTGTGCCGATGCGCGAATCGTGCGGGGGGCCTTTTTGTCCACATAGATATACCCGGTAACGAAGAAGAAATCGTAGCAAATGCCGTGCAGAAGAATTCCACCGTACAACATCCACATGCGCTCATCTGTGTTGCCGACGCTGAACAGAAAATAGCGTAGCGCCCAAGCAGCCATTCCAACCAACAGCATGTATTTCACCCCCAATCGCACAAAGAAAAACGGCATGACGAGCATAAAAAAGATCTCTGACATCTGCCCAAATGTCATCTTGGCGACGACGTTTTGAACGTGAAGATCGGTGAGAAACGTTTCGGCGAAGCTGTAATAGAATTGCAGAGGAATGCAAATCAGAAACGATCCGATAACGAAGACGGCAAATGGCCACTGTTTCAAAAGCGCTAGCGCGTCGAGCCCCAGGATAGTACGCACATCAAACCGACCGCCCGGATTCGGCGGGGGTGTATGTGGCAGCGTCAGGCAGAAGACGGACAACAGGAAGGCTGAGCACGCTCCGAGTAGAAAGGGCTGAGCGCTGTTGGCAATTCCCGTCGAGCCTACAAGTAGTCCGGCGGCTATCCAGCCGATCGTTCCCAACACGCGAACGCCTGGAAACTGTCTTGCTGGATCGCTCATATGGGTGAATGAGAGCGATATGGTCAACGGCAGTGTCGGCATGTAGCACAAAAAGAAAAGAATCATCAGCGGCAGGAATAGGCTGTAGCTGGTTGTGACAGACACCGCCAACAGCAGGCCCGCACCCGCGAGATGCAATACGGCCAGGATGCGCTGCGTGGCAAAGAACCGGTCAGCGATCATCCCCAAGAAGAATGGTGCTATCATAGCGCCGATGGGCGACGTGGCATAAATCAGCCCTTTCTGCGGATCCGTGAATCCCAGCGAACTGCTGAGATAGCTGCCCATCGATACAAACCATGCACCCCAGGTGAAGTACTGCAAAAACATCATCACCGACAGCTTGGTCCGGACGCTCAAGTCCAGCGGTATGACGCCGACTTCGGACGCGGGTGTGGCGATTTCACTGGTGGCAAGCTCGGAGCGTCGTGTGGGGGTCGACATGAGTCACAGTCTCTCGCGTCGGTTGGGATAATACTCGCCTGGGCTCTCCGCAATCGCACATCGCGGTGCGCCGGGAGCCGCCATTCTAGTGGCCGCCGCGGCGCCAAGATAGCACGGCTAGGAGGCAAAATTGCCTAGCCGACGGCATGATTTCCCGTAAACGACGAAGTTCGAGCAAGGTCACAATGCTGCACCACACGCGGTTGCAGTGCTCGAGGGCCTTGCGCGCCGAATTGACGGTTGGACGAACAGCCGGTGAATGATCGCGGCGACGCTATCGAACTCCATGGCGGATCACCGCCCACACAACCAGTCCGATTGCGACCAGTCCCGCGACCTTGACGAACCGCTCAAAGAAAATGTTGGTGACGCGCAAGGTGTCGATGTGGCCGCAGCGCGCACATTGCCGTTGGAGTGGCGGCAACGGCTGCCAACAGA
>CAZUPX010000699.1:0-7932 GCA_964622155.1 uncultured Planctomycetaceae bacterium
CGGTATAGTCTAGGTGGTTCCCAGGCAATATTTCCGACTCACGCCGGCGCGCGCCCAACCGCTCTATGAGCATTCTTTACCCGCTTCGCTTCCGACCGATCTTTCGCCGTTACCTGTGGGGCGGGCGTCGCTTGGAATCACTGGGCAAGCAACTCGGCGAGGGCACCGATTACGCCGAGAGCTGGGAAATCGTCGACCGCGCGGCCGATCAAAGCGTCGTGGCCGCGGGGCCGCTCGCGGGCCAGACGCTTAGTCAACTGTTACGCACTCACGGTGCCGCTCTGTTGGGCCGCCATGCTGGCCTCGCGCGGTTCCCGCTGTTGATGAAGTTTCTGGACGCCCACGACCGCCTGTCGATCCAGGTGCATCCCGACGATGAGCAAGCCGCGCTGCTGACTCCTCCCGACCTGGGTAAGACCGAGGCTTGGGTGATTCTGGCCGCCGACCCGGGGAGCCATCTGTACGCCGGACTGCGCCCCGGCGTCACTCGTCAATCACTCGCCCGCGATCTCGAAACTAACGCTTGCGCGGAGTGCGTCGAGCGGATCGAGCCGGCTGCCGGCGATTGTTTCTTCTTACCCGCTGGCGTCGTGCACGCGCTGGGGCCGGGCCTGCTCGTGGCCGAGATCCAACAAGCCAGCGACACGACCTATCGGTTGCACGATTGGGACCGCCTTGGCCCCGACGGCCGCCCGCGTCCGTTGCACGTCGAAGCCGCGCTCGAGGTCATTGACTTTGACTATGGTCCTGTCACCCCGCAGCAGCCGCAGCCGACCGACCGACCTTATGTCGAGCGATTAGTCGCCTGCGACAAATTCGTCCTCGACCGCTGGCGGCTGGCTACGACGAGCCTGAAGGCCACCGCCGGCGGCGACCAGCGCTGCCACATCGTGACCGTGTTGGATGGGGCCGTCGAGATCGCTGGCGATCCCGCCGGGCCGCTTGAGCGGGGCGGCGTCGTGCTGCTGCCCGCCGAGCTGGGCAGCGTTGAGATCCGCGCCCTAGGCGAAGCTGTGCTGTTGGACGCGTATCTGCCCTGACGCCGCAAGTTCTCGTGACATCGCATCACTGATAGCACGACTCGCTGCGTGTGCCACTGCTGGCTTGTCCAGCAGTGCGATCCTCGAAGGACCACCTCGCCTTCTATTCCAAAGCCCGCCTCCCTATAATCCCGCGCCCATCTTTGTGTGTTTGCCTTCGATCACTTCGCACGTTGTCTCCTGGACGCCGGACGCACGGCCTGGCCCTTCGACATGCTCCGCCGATACGGACTGCCGTTCGTTGCGCTTGCCGCGCTGTGCGGCTGCGCCGACGTCGCGCCTCCCAGATTCCTGCATCCGGGCAGAACCGAGGACCAGCAGTTGCGTGCACAGCGTTTCGATCCCTATCCGATGACTGACGTGGGGCCGGCGGTGGCCGGTGGACGACCCCTGCAATACGACAAGCCGGCGCCGGAGACCGAGCGGATGCAAAACGACGTGGCGTTTTCCGAGCGCTTTCGCCAGCCGGCCCCGCCCGGCACCTACCGGCCGCCGCGGAGCATCGGCAATCGCCAACCTATTGTCTATCCGCCACCAATCGACCTGCAATCCGCACCGCCGTTCGTGCCGCAGTAATTGCACTGACTCGCTGATCGTCCTAGGTTATCACCGCACGTCGCATCCATCCGTCCCTGCTATACTCTTTGGGATGAACGACAGCGAGCAACACCAAATCACGCCTACCGCAAAACCGCGCGCTGCATCAAGCCTCCGCTGGACTCTGGCGTCTCTGCTGGTGGGGCTTCTCGTTCCGCCGGCTACGCTCTTTAGCGTTCAGATTTTTATCGGCCACAGGAGTGCGAGTGCCTCGCTGGCCGAAATCCTAAGGAACCTGTTCTCTACTGGTCAGATCCTGATCGTTCTGTTTGGCCTCATTCCGTTTATCGTCCTTTCAGCGGTGTGCGAATTCGCCGCCCGCCGCTTACCGCGTTCTCGGGTGGCGTGCCTGGCCATCGGCGGTATTGCGGGCATCGCCGCCTACATGATCCCTGCACACGTTGACGTCTGGTACCCACTCTATGACGGAAGCCGTTCGTCTGGCCCACTGGCTGTGCTTGCCTTTGTTTTCATCCCGTTCTATTGCCTTGGGACGCTGGCGGTCGGCCTCGTCGCCGGTTGGGCTGTGTCTTTGCTCCCCAGGTTTTCCGTCGAGAAGGCTGGCTCAAGGTGGTCCTTCTCGCTATGGACGCTGTTCGTAGTGATGACGGTCGTTGCCGCTGTGTGCGGCCTGCTGGGTTTTCTGGTCAAAAGTTTCGGAGTCGTGCCCTAGAAAATCCAAACGCCAACTCCCTGTCTTCAACACGAAAAGCAGCCTCGGGGGTGCTGGCGTTCGCTGTGGCCAAGGCCGTATGATGGATCGTTCGTTGTGGCACGTCCGGCGATTGTCGCCAACGGCTTGCACGACATGACCCGATTTCGTTTGTACGCCTATGTCCGCGCGCCACGGTGACTCTCCCGAACCAATACCACGGCCGCTGGCCGACGACGGTCCTCAGCGGCTGCAAAAAATACTGGCCGCCGCGGGGTTGGGGAGTCGCCGGCATTGCGAAGAGCTGATTGTCTCGGGCCGTGTGGCAGTCGATGGCCGCGTGGTGAGCGAGCTGGGCAGCAAGGCCGATCCGGCCCATCAGGAAATTCGCGTCGACGGCGACGCGCTGGCGAGACCGCGCCTCGTCTACTTCATGGTTCACAAGCCCACCGGCGTGGTCTCGACCAATCGCGACCCGTCGGGCCGACCTCGAGTGATCGACCTGGTGGCTTACAGCGGCCGACTGTTCGCCGTCGGCCGGCTCGACTTGTCGAGCGAAGGCCTGATCCTGGTGACCAACGATGGCGAGTTGGCCAATCGCCTGGCGCATCCGCGCTACGGCGTCGAGAAGACCTATCACGTCGAGGTGGCCGGCGTCATCGACCGCGACCAGTTGTCTCGCCTGCGCAAAGGTGTGCACCTGGCCGAGGGCTTTGCCCACGTGGTTTCGGCCAAGGTCAAGCATCAGTACAAAAACAGCACGCTGCTCGAGATCGTGCTGGCCGAGGGTCGCAATCGCGAGCTGCGCCGCATCCTGGCCCGCGTGGGACACAAGGTCGAGCGACTGAAACGGATTGCGCTGGGTCCATTGCGGCTGGGCGAACTGCCGCTGGCCCACATTCGCCCATTGGGGCGCGTCGAGCTGCGCAAACTCAAGCAGGTGGCCTATGGCCGCGGCCCAGCGCCCACGCGGCCTCGCACGGCGCCCTCCGTTAAGAAAGCCAAGCTGGCCGAAGCCGACTCGCGTGTCATCATCGGCGGCGATTCACCCGCGCGCACCGCGGGCGGCGCAAGGACGCTCGAGCGGCGCAAGCCGCGTGTCCAGCGACGCGCGTCGGCTAGGCGACGTCGTCGCTAGTGGCAGTGCCACGAACATTATTCCTGCGCCCGAATGACTTGGACCGCACGAAACCCTGCGGGATTCGTGCTCCCTGACCAAGGGCGACAGGTCCGAACTTGTTGGAAGGCGCACCAGGCGTGCCAGGCTCCAGTGCCGCCGCAGCGTTGGCAACGTCAGAACGCACCGTTTGGTCGGAACATTCGATGACCAATCCCCTGCATGCCGCGTACTATGCCGATCGGGCGTGCCACGCGCGCGTGGCGATCGACGAGAACGTGTGCATCGCCCGCGACACATACCGGCTGCGGTTTCGGCAGCCGGCGCTGGCGCGGCGGATCGTGCCGGGCCAATTTCTGATGCTGCGGATGGCCGATTTTGACGATCCACTGTTGGGCCGCCCGCTGGCCCTGTACGACACCGTGCTGGACCGGGGCGACACCGGTGAGCCACAGGAGATCGACGTGGTCTACCTGGTGCAAGGCAAGCTCACGTCACGCCTGGCGCACCTGGAGCCGGGGGCGGCATTGGAGGTCTGGGGACCGCTGGGCAATGGATTCGAACCGCGAGCGGCCGAGCACCTGGTCATGGTCGCCGGCGGCATTGGCCAGACGCCGTTTCTGGCCCTGGCTCGCGAACGACTGCGCCGTCGGCAGTATGGCGACCCGCCCCGTAGCTCGCCGCCCACCGGCCGTGTGACGCTGTGTTACGGCGCACGCACCAAGGACTATCTGGCCGGCATCGATGATTTCCAGCGGCTGGGGATCGACGTCTTGGTCAGCACCGACGACGGCTCTGCCGGGCATCACGGCTTGGTGACCGACCTCGTGGAGCGGATTCTGGACGACTCCCCTAAGGCCCAAGTGGTATGCTGCGGACCCGAAAAAATGATGGAGTGCGTGGCCGAGATCACGCACCGTCGGCGCGTGTCGTGTCAGGTGTCGCTCGAGACGCCGATGGCCTGCGGGATCGGCATCTGCTATAGCTGCGTGGCCCGTGTGCGCGGCGCGGACGGAGCGTGGGATTACCGGCGCACGTGCGTAGAAGGCCCCGTATTCGACGCGGCGCAGATCGCGTGGTGACAGTTGCCGGTGTCGCTACTTTTCGGTACTTGTCGCTATTTGTCGCTACTTCTTTTGGCTCGACGTGACTGCCTTGAGCGCAACCGACAATCGCGACTTGACCCGCGCGGCCAGATTCCTGTGCACGATGCCGCTGGCCGCCGCCTGGTCGACCGTCTTGGCGGTCAACCGAAATTGTGCTGATGCTCCCTCGCCATCTCCCTTGGCGATCAACTCGCGGACCTTGCGGATCTGCGTCTTGACCTCGGTCTTGGCGGACCGATTGCGGTCGCGGCGTTTGATGCTCTGGCGATGCCGCTTGGAGGCGCTCTTGGAATTGGGCATGATCGAAATTCACCGTTCAAGGAGGAAGCTGGCGAGTCGAAACGTGCGCTTCGCAGCGCGCCGTCGACTGGGCCGTGCAGACTGAAGAATCAGTCTTTATTACGAATGTTCGAGATTTTGTCCAGTAGCTGCGGCACGTCTTGGTAGCCGAATTCCAGCCCTGCCAGCTCGCTCAGGTATTTTTCGGCTCGATCCAGCTCACCCTGGCCCTGTGCATCCTGCGTAGCCAGATACTTTTCCGCCAGTCCAAGGGCCAACTTGCCAGCCCGATACAGGCCCAGCTTGCGCAAATCAGCGTCGCGCGACCCGACCGCTTCCAGCGCATCCTCGTAGTTCTTCATCGCCAGCTTGTATTGCTTGATGTAGTGAAAGCACTCCCCGAGTTCCAAATGGGTGTTGGCTTTACGTTTGGCATCGCCGGCGGCGCCCTGAAAGCACTTGATGGCCTCGTTGTATTGCCCGGCTTTCTTCAGCCGCATGCCAAGCTCGAATTTCCAAGTCGGATTGTTCGGATACCGTTCGCTGCGCGTGCGGAAGACCTCCATCTCCGTCGAGTTCAGCTCGGTCTTCATCCGCTTGGCCAACTCTTGGGCTGGCGGAGTCTTGTCCGCCGCGGCCCTCTTTTTGGCAATCTCGAGCTGGTGCCGGGCACCGCGCAACTGGCAGTCTTCCATCCGCTCGCGGATCATGACGTCGCCGCCCGAGACCTCCAAGGCCCGTGCCAAGACCTCGCCGGCCTGTTTGTGTCGCTCTTCGCGAGTGTGCAGGTCGGCCAGCTCGATATACAGGCTCAGGTCGTCGGGCTTCTTTGAGATTTGAAGTTCGAGCTGTTGCTCGGGCGTGAGCTTGGCCCTGGCCTCGCTGCGGAAATCGTCCTTGGCCGCGCGGTTGGCCTTCACCTCCGTGCTGCTCTGGGCATCTTCGTATCCGCCGTGGCTGATCGTCTTCTCGACGGCCAGGTCCGCGATGGCACGGACTGCTTCCTCGTCACCGGGCTTGGCCTGCTCGACGCGGTGCCAACATGCGATCGCCTCGTCGAAGCGCCCCAAGCGCGCGAGCGCGCGACCGCACAGCCGGTTGACTTCGGCTTCCTTTCCGTTGACCTCCAAGGCCCACTTGAGATAGACGAGCTGCGCTTCGTCATAGTTGAGCGCATCGCAGGCGCCGGCCATCGACGAGAGCGCGCCGACGTCCCATGGATTGAGCTTGAGCATCTCCAAGCCGGTCTTCATCAAGCCAGGCCAATCCTTCGAGTACGATGACTTTGCAATGACTCCTCGCAGCGCGGCAGCCTTGGGCTTGCTGGTGAACCCAGCCCCCTTTTTATTGTCCTTGTACGACTTGGCCAGGGTTACCAGGAACTGCTTGATGTAGATGGCATTGGCCGGATCACCGTCCACGCACGTCGTAAACATGTCCGTGGCGTATTTGAAGTCATTTTTCGCGGCGCTTTTCGTGCCGTGCTCAAAGCACATCTGCAAGCGCCGCCGCTTGGCGGGCGGAATCGGCTCGCGACTTGGAGTTCCCTCGTCTGCCATGGGTTGCCTGGTCAAAAGGCACGCGGGGTCGGTCCGAGCGCCCTGTTGGCACCTGCCGTGACCGACGATAATGAACGAATGTCATGCGTTCGACAAATCCTATTTTAGCCGTGAACGACCCACAAAACAACGCACGGCGGCTGACACTCGACGCGCGAAACCAAGCCTGACAATCGTACAAATCTTCGATGGCTCCAATTGGTAAAGTCTATCTCGTCGGCTCGGGCCCCGGTGATCCAGGGCTGATTACGCTGCGCGGCTGCCAGTGTCTGGCGCGTGCCGGCGTCGTGTTGTACGACTACCTGGTCAATCCGCAGATCCTCGCGCACGCGCGCCCAGGCACGGAGTTGATCTGCCTGGGACGCCATGGGCGCGATCGTATCATGCCGCAGACTGAGATCGATGCCCAGCTTGTGCGCCTGGCGCGCGAAGGTCGGACTGTTGTGCGGCTCAAAGCGGGCGATCCGGCAGTCTTCGCCCACGTGGCCGAAGAGACCGCGGCGCTGCGGCGCGCGCAGATCCCTTACGAAATCGTGCCCGGAATCACCGCGGCGTTGGCTGTCGGCAGCTTCGCCGGAGTTCCACTGACACAAGGCGACGCGGCTTCGGCCGTGGCGCTGGTGACCGGCCAGGAGCGCGCGGATAAAAATGCCCCAGGTTTGGACTTTGCCGCCCTGGCGGCGTTTCCCGGTACGCTCGTGTTTTACATGGGTGTCACGACCGCCGAGCATTGGACCGGCGAGCTCATCCGTTCGGGCAAGCCCGCCACGACTCCTGCGGTCATCGTGCGCCGTTCGTCGTGGCCTGATCAACAGACCGTGCCCTGCACGCTGGGCAGCGTGGCTGAGGAAATAAAAACCCGCCGGCTGCGGCCGCCGGCGCTGGTCGTCGTCGGTCCGGTGGCAGCGCTGGCCGAGAATCACAATTGGTTTGTCGAACGGCCACTCTTTGGTTGCGCGGTGCTAGTCACGCGGCCCGCCGATCAGATGGGCGAACTGATCGCCGCGCTGAACGAACTTGGCGCCGAAGTGCTCGTGCAGCCCGCCATCGAGATCTCGCCCCCCGACGATTGGTCCCCCGTCGACCGCGCGCTCCAAAACTTGAACCGCTACGACTGGATCGTTTTCTCCAGTTCCAACGGCGTGCGATCGCTCATCGGTCGCTTGCTCGAAACGCGCGACCTGCGGGCACTGGCGAGCGTCAAGTTGGCGGCCATTGGACCAGGCACGGCCGACGAATTGGCACGCTACCATCTGCGAGCCGACGTCGTACCCGACGAGTATCGCGCCGAATCGCTGGCCGAGGCGTTGGCGGCGGAAGCGTCGGCCGGCCGGCGATTCTTATTGGCTCGCGCCAGCCGCGGGCGCGACGTCCTGGCCGAAACTCTGGCGGCCAAGGGAGGCCACGTCGACCAGCTCGTCGTCTATCAGAGTCGCGACATCGCGGCGCCCCAGTCGGAGGTTGCGCGCCGGTTAGCGATCGGGCAGATCGCTTGGATCACGGTGACCAGCTCGGCGATCGCACGCTCGCTGGCGAACTTGTTTGGCAACGACCTTCGCTGCGCCAAGCTGGCCTCGATCAG
>CAZUPX010000700.1:0-6751 GCA_964622155.1 uncultured Planctomycetaceae bacterium
CACGTAGATCTTGTGGCGGTTCGACCATCGCTTGGCGATTTCGACAATGGCGCCGCGGCGCGCCGGCGAGAGCATGATCGCGGTAGGATTGTCGTAGTAGCTGATGATGTAGATTGCCCTGACGCGATCCAACTGACCCGCCTGGTGCTGTCGCCTCAACTCCTCATCGAGTGCTTCGGGAACGATGCCTTCGTCATCGGTCGCAACTCCGACAGAGCGCGCCCCCAACCCTGCAAGCATGCCCAGGAACACGAAGTAGCTGGGCGCGGCGCACAGCACGATGTCGCCGGGGTCGAGAAGCACCTCGCCTACCAGGTGCAGCAACTGGTTGCTGCCGGCGGTCAGGACGACTTGTTCGACGGTCGGCCCTTGAGAGTCGTACCCGCCGTCGGCCGCGCGAAAGTGGTCCAGCACGGCGCTTCGCAGCGGCAGGTAACCGGCATTGGTCCCGTACTGTAGCGCCGCACGACCTTGCGGAAGGTCGGCCAGCAGCGTCTGAATCGCACTGCTCGCCTCGGTCAGCGGCAGGCTTTCCTGATCGACAAACCCGGCGGCTAGCGAGATCAACTCGGGCCGTGCCAAGGCAAGCTGCATTAGAGCACTGATCGGCTGCTGAACCGCGCCGGCAGCCCGCCTGCTAAGTTGCCGCGCCACGGACATATGCTGGGGCACCCGTCAGGGGAAATCCATGACTCGATCGGAACGTATTAAACCTATTACCAATTGGAAAGATGGGTCAATGGCAGAATGATCTGAGCCGCAGGTCGTCGGTCGCAAGTCCCGCAGCCCTTCGGCCGGGTGGTGCCTGGCGCCTGGTTCCAAATTCTTCCAATTTCGCGCTTCAAAAACCTAGACTGGCGATTTACAATCAAGCTGGTGCGTCGGCGGCAACCAACTCGTCTGCTGGCCACCGCAGGAACAGGGCCGCTAGAAAGGGCGCTAGTGGATCTCCAGAGTGTCATTTCAAACCTCTCCAGGGCTACCGCTGCTCCTATCTAGCTAGCGGATGCCCCGCACGCCCGGCCTTGTCACGTTGCGGCCTGAGGGAGTGAACTCACTTCCGCCTGCTCGCTCGTTGTCCTTGCTACCGGATCGGAGAGCTGCCAAAGGTTCCACACGAAAGGGAACTGGAGGGACACTCTTGAAATCCACGTCGCGAATCAGCTCCGCATGGCCAGACGAATTAGTCGAAATTGGCTGCCTTGGCAGTCGAACAAACTCTCAAGGAAAAGCCGCCGCCGCGGGCGCACGACACGGCGCCTACTCGGTTTGGATTATAGTATTGCGGCGTCGTTCGAGCCGCTCGAGGCACGTCAACTGCTGACGGCGTCGCCTACCACCGCGCCGCTCGTGTCCACGTTTGCCCAGGTCGTGGGGCGCGAAATCTTCTACAACAACTCGGTCTTCGACGGCAATAATCCGTCGGCCACCGCGGCGGATGATCGCGCGGTGGCCACGGACAAACGCGCGCTTCTGCCCGGCCAGTCCGCCAGCCTGGCTAACTACACCAGTTATCGCGGTGGCATCAACGGCATCATGATCGACGTCGCCGGACTGATCCGCTCGCCGGGTGCCGACGACTTCTTGTTCCGTGTCGGCAACAACGACGATCCGGCCACATGGATCGCGGCACCAGCGCCAAGCAGCATTACCGTTCGCGACGGCGCGGGCGTTGGTGGCTCCAGCCGGATTACGATCCTTTGGCCCGACGATGCCATCAAGCGAACGTGGCTGCAAGTCATCGTCCCGCCGACGGCCGACACGGGCCTTAAGACAGCCGATATTTTCTACTTCGGCAACGCGATCGGAGAATCGGGTAATTCAGCGACGGACGCGAACGTTACCTCGGCAGACCAGGTCGCTACGCGTTCGAGTCCTTACGGACTTTCGAACTCGGCGCCGATCACCGCCACCGCGGATTACAATCGTGACGGATTGGTCAACGCCACCGACGAGCGGATCGCTAGGAGCAATGCGACCAGCCTGGCCAGCAGGCTGCGATTGATTCGGCCTCGTGCCATCACGCCGCCTACGGAGATCTTCGGTCGGTACATCTTCTATAACAACTCAGAGTTTGACGGGAACAACCCGCCGGCCGATGCCCAAGACGATCAGGCGATCGCCCCCGGCAAGACGGCGTTGCGGTCCGGCCAACGCGCCACGTTTGCCAACTACACGAGCTACGACCGCGGCATCAATGGCATCATGATCGATGTTGCCGGCCTGACCCAAACGCTCTCGGCCGACGATTTCGAGTTCCGCACAGGAAACAACAATCAGCCGGCCAATTGGACGGCCGCGCCGCAACCCAGCGGCATAACGATCCGCGAAGGGGCCGGCGTGAGCGGGTCGGCCCGCGTCACTCTCACTTGGCCCGATAGCTCGATCAAACGGCAATGGCTGCAGGTGACCGTCAAGGCAAACTCCCACACTGGGTTGACCGCCGACGACGTGTTCTATTTCGGCAACGCGATCGGCGAATCAGGGGATTCGCCAGTCGATGCGATGGTCAACAGCGTCGATCTGGTTCGCGCGAGAACGGCTGCCATGACGAGCGGCGGCGCCTTGGCGCCCCTGGCGGCCCCCTGCGACTTCAACCGCGACGAGGTTGTCAACTCGACGGACCAGAGCATTGCCCTACAGAACTCGACCGCGCTTGGCGGCTCGCTGAATCTCATCAACCTCACCGCACCAGCCGCCTCCACGGCAACGCAGGGTCAGCCGGCGTTCACCGATTTTGTGACCGCACAAGTGCTAGCAAGAAAAATCTTTTACAACAACTCGCGATTCGACGGCGACGATATTGCACTCAATTTGGCTGACAATGGCGCCATCGCCGTCGGAAAGACGGCGCTCTTGCCCGGTGGCACGGCCAGCTTTGCCAACTACACGAGCTATAGCCGGGGCATCGACGGCATCATGATCGACGTATTGGGACTTCCGGACTCGGTCACGGCCGGCGACTTCGAGTTCCGCGTCGGCACCAACGCGGATCCCACCCAATGGACCGTCGCGCCGGCGCCGGCCAGCATTACAACTCGCTTCGGGGCAGGGACACTCGGATCGACTCGTATCTCGATCGCCTGGCCCGACAACGCAATCCAACAAACGTGGCTGCAAGTCACTCTCAAGGCCACGGTCCGTACCGGTCTGGTGCAAAGCGACGTGTTTTACTTCGGTAATGTGATTGGCGAGTCGGGCAATAGCACCACTGACACCATGGTCAACTCGGCCGACGAGATCGCCGCCCGCAACGCCGCCGGCACGCTGTCCCAACAGGCGCCGATCACTGCACGTTGCGACTACAATCGCGACGGGATCATCGACCAGTCCGACGAACTGGTGGCGCGGAACTCGGATCCCGGTCCCTTTTCGCTCCCGCTCTTGACGGCCCCCGCGAATGTGCAGCAGCCGAGCGTGCAGGGGATGATTCCAGGCCTGTTCAATCCGGGCGACGGGGGCTTCAACGTGGTCTTTGGGCCCGTGCTCGTAAAGACCAAGGCCGGAAGCTTGTTGGCGCTGGCCGAAGGACGCTGGGCACGGAACGACACCACCAGCTACGCCATCATCATGCGCCGCAGCACCGACAACGGCGTCACCTGGTCGAGCGTTTCCGTTGTGTACAGCATCGGGGCGTATTCGTACTCCCACTGGGTGAACGGCGCTGCTACCGTCGTCGACGAGGTCACCGGTCAGATTTTCGTCGTTTTTGTCAAGGACACGAGTTCGGTATGGGTCACCAGCAGCACCGACGACGGTCTGACCTGGTCGCTTCCGAACGAAATCACAAACAGCGTCAAAGTCACGGCCGACGGAAATCCAAATCCCGGCGCGTACCCGTCAACCCCCTGGGGATGGTATGCCACGACGCACGGACTTCAGATCCGCACGGGGCCGTACGCGGGGCGGCTCGTGATCGCGGCCGATCACCGTTTCACGGGCGACGTCCAGGGCACGTCGTGGACCCACGTCATTTACTCGGACGATCATGGCGCGACGTGGCACTTGGGCGGTGGTTTGGCTCAAGATGACCCCGTCAACGAGAACTCGAACGAAGCCGCTCTCGCAGAAACCTCGGACGGCCGGCTGTACATGAACATTCGCGTCAAAGGAAACACCCTCTACCGCGGATACTCCTACAGTTCTGACGGCGGCATGACTTGGACCCCCATGGCGCTGGCGCCGCAGCTCATTTCGGCCCACGTCTCTGGAAGCCTGCTTCGCGTCAATGCCAGCACCGTGCTGTACGCGGGACCGGACAATTGGGACGACGGCACCCGGCACCAGATGACGATCTGGATCAGCACTGACAACATGAATACCTGGACCAAGACCAAAGCTGTGTTTTACGGCTATGCCGGGTACTCGGCCATGGTCCTGGCCGGGAACGATACGGTGCTGGTGGCTTTTGGAGCCGGCCAGGCCGGCGGCACCAGCCTGAGCTACATCGCCTTGGTGCGTTTCAACCTGCGTTACCTGCTGAGTGCCGCACCGCCGCAATTCTCATGGTACTTCAACGAACAGGCGCCGGGAGTCGCGGCCAACATTCACGACCCCTCGATCCGTGACTCGAGTCCCTTTGATGTCCGCGGCCTGGCAAATGCCGACACGCCGCAAGAAGCTCCGCGGTACGTCCCCGGCGCCAACAACAACGACGCGGCGCTGCGGCTGACCACCGGATCCGACGTCGTGCAGCTAACCCCCTCTTCGATCAACGCTTTGCAATTCTTCCTGCTCGACAGTATCACGGTTGAAATGGTCGTTCGCACCACGGCGCCGTCGGGCGTGTTCATCGGCAGCAGGCCAAACATCCGCAATTGGGTCCTTCAGCTTTTCAATGGTCAGTTGCAATTCTCGCTCAACGATCTGAGTTCTGTCACCACGATCACCAGTTCCGCGCCTATCAATGACGGACAGTGGCATCACATCGCCGTCGTCCGCGACGCGGTGGCGGGAACGCTGTCGATGTATGTCGATCGGGTTCCGGCCGCCGACCCGGTAGTCGATCGCTCGGGAGTCGTGAAAAACTACGACCCCATCACACTGGGGGCTTACAACGACGGCACGGGACAGTTGGCTTTCGACGTCGACGCGCTACGGGTCACGCGCGCGGCATTGGGTCCGGGCAAGTTCCTGAGCCCGACGTTCGTCGCCCCGCCGCCGCCGCAGCCGCCGACATACCCCAGTGACGCCCCCAATATGATTTCGGGGCTCGAGCTGTGGCTACCGGCGTACGACGCAACCCACTACTTCGCCGGCATGGGTTTCGCGGGACCAGTGGCTCCGATCATCGGCAACGCGGTCAACAGTGCCTATGATGCCTCGGCCAACCGATTCGAAGTCAGCACGAGCGGCGACACGCGCGAGCTGCTCTATGCATACGATCCGCTCGTCGGGCCGAACTGGCTCAACGCGGCGCTATCGCGCGATGCCGGTAACAACTGGATCGTGCACAATTCGAACGGCACGCAAGCCGACAACTTCGATTTCGTGCAGAATACCGGCAAGTTCACGCTCTCGACCTTCGTCAAACTAGGGACGAATGTGGGCGGCTCGTACATGACCCTGTTCGACACGACCGAGAGTACGACCACCAATCCCGGCTTCACGCTGTCGGTTTTAGAGTACGTTGACGTTGTGCACGGCTCAAAGGTCGGCTCGCTGTCGCTGCAGATTACCGGCTCGGACGGTCTGATTCGTTTCAACGGAGAGACCGCCGCTGGGTTGGTCAGCAGCGGTAGCTGGTACCATGTGGCGGTGGTTGGAAACGGCGCCGGCGCACCCATCCGGTTTTACATCACTCCTGTGGACCAATCGACCGTCCAGCCTTTCACGTCGTCAGCCGTGATTGGCGGGCCCGATGGCAACTACGCCACGGACATCGAGCACGACTTGACAATTGGGGCCCGCGCAAAGATTGGGCTCTCGCCATTCAACGGAAATATGGTCGACCAGACGATCTACAACAGGGCCCTGAGTGCCGCTGAAATTCAGCAGCTCTTTGACTACACGAAGAAAACTTAGTTTAGCCGTCTGGCAACGTTCGCCGACGGCTATAATGGGCCGGATGTTTCCGACCCTGCTCAAAAGTGGTCGCTGGCGACGCGCGGCTGCGCAACAGCGCAAGCAATGGCTGACCCTCGGACTGGACCTCGTCTTCCCGCCAACCTGCGCGGCGTGCCACGTACCGATCGATACGAGCGCGTCGGGGCTGATTTGTCATGCGTGCCGTGACGAACTGGTTGACTCGCGGCCGGTCTGCCCTCGGTGTGCATCACCGGCGGCGCCCGGCGCGTCGAACGAATGCCCGCGGTGCCAGGGCCAGCGATACTACTTCGGCGGCGTGGCGCGACTGGGAAGCTACGAGGGGGCGCTGCGTTCGGCCGTGTTGCGCATCAAACGTCCAAATCATCGAGGCCTGGCGATGGCGCTAGGTGACCTGCTGGCCGCCGAGCACGCGGACCAGCTTTGCGCATGGAAACTCGACGCGATCGTCCCCGTGCCGATGCACTGGACGCGTCGAGTGTGGCGCGGGTGCAACAGCCCCACGCCGATCGCCGATCGCCTGGCGGCTCAACTGAATGTTCCTGTGGCGGCGCATTTGTTGGTGCGTCGGCGCCGGACCGCGCCGCAAGCCTGGCTCTCGCCACCAAGGCGGAGAGCCAACGTGAGGGGCGCCTTTCGTGCCCGCCAACACCCCGACCTGTCGGGATCGCGATTGCTCGTCGTCGATGACATTATGACCACTGGT
>CAZUPX010000701.1:0-3108 GCA_964622155.1 uncultured Planctomycetaceae bacterium
AGGAGAACAACACAGGTGCTCGAGCGAGCTTGAGCGGTCGCAAATCATATAAGGATGTATTGTCATGAAGAAGATTGAAGCCATCGTTCGCCACTTCAAGGTCGAAGAAGTCAAAGACGCGCTGCACGCCAAGGGACTGCAGGGCATGACCGTCACGGACGTGCGAGGGTTCGGCCGGCAGAAGGGGCACATGGAAACCTATCGCGGCACCGAATATGCCGTCGAGTTCATTCCCAAGTCGAAGATCGAGGTCGTGGTCGCGGACGCCAACGCCCAGAGCGTGATCGACGCCATCCTGAATTCGGCCCGCACCGGCCAGGTCGGCGATGGGAAGATTTTTGTCTCGGACCTCTCGGGGGCGATTCGCATCCGCACCGGCGAGAGCGGTGATAGCGCAGTCTAGGAGATTGTGGCATAAGCTCCGCGACTCGTGCAGACTGGCTGGAAAAACGCTTGCGGTTTGGCCCCTGACTTGCTGAACCGCGAGCGCTGGACGGCGCGAGGTGTGCAAATCCGAGAGCACTTACACTGCCGCCACGACCCTGCGCGGGCCGGCCGCGCGAGTCGCTTCGCTGGCCTCATTGGCGTACTCCCGGAAGTTTGCGTGAAACAGCGCCGCCAGTTTGTCCGCAGCCCGGCGATAGGCCACGCGATCGGACCATGCATTTTCCGGTTGCAAGATGGTCGATGGCACGCCGGGCACCTCGAGCGGAACCGCCAGGCCGAAGACCGGTTCTTCGATTGTTGGCGCGTCGGCCAGATGCTTGTCATGAATGGCGTCGATGATCGCGCGAGTGTGCGTCAGTGCAATCCGCCGGCCGGTGCCGTAGGCTCCGCCACTCCAGCCCGTGTTGACCAACCAGGCGCCAGCTCGGTGAGTTCGCAAGCGCTGCGCCAGCATCTCGGCGTACTTCGTTGGATGCCACACCAGGAAGGCAGCGCCAAAGCACGCGGAGAACGTGGCCTCCGGCTCAACCACCCCGACCTCCGTGCCCGCAACCTTCGCCGTGTAGCCGCTGACGAAGTGGTACATGGCCTGCTCCGGCGTCAGGCGGCTGACCGGCGGTAGCACGCCGAACGCATCGCACGCCAAGAAGATAATATTTGTCGGATGACCTGCAACGCAGGGAATCTTGGCGCTGGGAATGAATTCGATCGGGTAGGCCGCCCTCGTGTTCTCGGTCAGGCTGTCATCGTTGAAGTCGACCTGCCGCGTGATCGGGTCGACAACCGTGTTCTCGAGCACGGCACCAAAGCGGATCGCGCGATAGATCGTCGGCTCGCGCTCAGCCGACAGCCGGATGCACTTGGCATAGCAGCCCCCTTCGATGTTGAACACGCCGTCATCGCTCCAACAGTGCTCGTCGTCGCCGATGAGCCGACGGGCAGGATCGGCCGAAAGAGTCGTCTTGCCGGTGCCCGACAGGCCGAAGAACAGCGATACGTCGCCTGCGCGCCCTTCGTTCGCCGAACAGTGCATGCTTAGCACGCTTGCCTTGGGCATCAGATAGTGCATGAGCGTGAAAATGCCCTTCTTCATTTCGCCGGCATACTGCGTGCCCAGAATGACCAGTTCGCCACGCTCGAAGCTCATGCTCACGCTGGTCTTGGAGGTCACGCCAGCAAGCGACGTGTCGGCCTCGGCCTCGCCGGCGTTGTAAATCACGAAGTCAGGCTCGCCGAATGTGGCTAGCTCGTCACTCGTCGGACGCATCAACATGTTGTGCATGAACAGTGCGTGATAGGGCCGTACACATAGCACGCGAACCTTGATCCGCCGCCGCGGGTCCCAGCCCGCATAACCATCGATCACGTAGACGCGCGGGTGGCGGTTCAAGAACTCGGCGGCCTGCCGGCGAAGCTCGACAAACGACTTTTCTGGCAGCTTGATGTTGACGCTGCCCCACCACACGTCGCCGGAGCTGGCCGGATCGTCGACAATCCGCTTGTCGCGTGGGCTGCGTCCGGTCTTTTCGCCCGAGCTGGCGCACAGCGCCCCACTGGAGGTGATCAAGTCGCCGTCAAGCGCGACTCCGTGCTCGTAGAGCAGCGCGACCGGCGGATTGCGGATCGCGTGTGGACTGTCAACGCCATACGTTCGTAAATCAATCGCTGAGGTCATCGGCGGTACCTGGCTAGCGCGCTGAGCGGTGCAAACGAACCCTGCGGAGTGGGGCGGCCGACCAGGGTCTCTTCGTGAAAGCCGCAATTATACGGGCCGGTCAAGGTTTCGGCCCGGTCAATTGTGTCTACCAATCGAGGTCCACCCGCTGCGAGGCCGGAGAACGGTATCCAGGGGCCAGCCGACTGAACAGCGACCGGACTGGGTCACTGACCCTGGCGATGCCGGAAACGGCCAATGCTGCTACTCGACTTGAGCCACGGGGGCCGGCCTGGCTTTGCGCGTCGGACTGGTTTTTTTCTCCTTGGTGCGCGGCGATGCCTTCGCGTCGCGGCCGACTGGCGACCGAGCCTGGTCGGCAGCCTCGTCGGCGGCCGGTTGAGGAGGCGCTGGCACCGGCGGCGGTGGCGGATTGGCCGGCAGGCCCGTGGTTTCCGTCTTGGGTCTGCCCAAATCGACTCCCGGCGGCCGATCAGCGTCATCGCTCGTGGTGCCGGAGTCGACTAGCATGTAGCCCGACCAGAAGAACGGGTGGCTGGCCTTGAGCTCGGCGCCGGCCGCGGTTTTTTTGATTCGCGGTTCGCGTTCCATTTCCAGCGGTGTCTGGCTGGCGATTTGGACACTCCGCTGCCAGGCTTCGGCGGCATTGGCATGAGGCAATTCCTGCGCAAACTCCCGTACCAGGTCAAATGTCGATTGACCGCCGACGCGCCAGCGGCTGATCAGGATCGTCCGCGCGCCGGTGGACATCAGCCCGCACAGCGACAGGAACAGATCGTTGCCGGCGGCCGACGGCTTGCGCAAGCCCGACTCAGCCAGCGTGTGGAATCCGGGCAGGATGATCACTTCGGGTCCGCCCCAGGGCAGCGAGAACCAACTTGCCAACGGGCCGCCTGCCTTGCCTCGATCGGGCATTGGCGACCAGTCGTAGGGCGCGCCTGCCGGCTTGATGTCATCGAGAACAATCAACTCGTCGACCAGCAGTC
>CAZUPX010000702.1:0-3537 GCA_964622155.1 uncultured Planctomycetaceae bacterium
GTCGAGCGCGTAGCCGATATCGTGGCCATCCTGCACGCCGGCAAGCTGATCGCCGTGGAACGGCTCGATGATCTCAAAGACCAGATTCGAGAATTGAGCATCACGCTAACAGAAACCAACACGGCCGCGCCGACAATCGGCGGACAGATACTGCGCGAGCGCAGGCGGCAACAGCAGTTGCAGGTGCTGGTGCGAGGATTGAACGAGGGTGCAATGGAAGCCTTGCGCAATCAGAGCAGCGTGCGCGAGCTGGGCGTGCGGACGCCCAGCCTGGAAGAAATCTTTGTCGCCTACCTGGAGCTGGGCGAGGGATCTCGGTCGGCACCGTCCGCTGCGACGGAGGTGGTCACCCGATGAACCTCACGGGATTCTTGCGGCTGACCTGGAAAGAGTACCGCGCGGTTCGCGGGTTCTGGCTGGCGATGATTGTCCTGGTGGCGTTTTTCCAATGCGTGTCGGTTATACTGCCGACGCACTCGGACATTCAGATGGCGTACAGCCTCGCGCTGGGCGCGCCGGCTTTCTTCGCCCTGGGATGTTGCGGGGCAGCCTTTGCCGTGGAGAAAGAAGAAGGAACGTTTGATTTCTTGCGCACCGCGCCCATCCACGCGGGCCAGGTGTTGGCAAGTAAGTTAGGACTGGCGGTCGTTGCGACAGTGGCCATGTTCGCCGTGCTCTGGCCGCTGGCCACATTGATCTCCGGTGCGCGATTGGGCGGTGGCGATTGGACACCCCACGGCGATTGGTTGCACGGGATGCTCGGTCTGTGGCTTTTGGGCGCGGTCGAGGCCATCGCCTGGGGCACCTTCTTTTCGCTGCGGGGTTTCCGACCGCTTGTGGCGGTGTGCGTGGCAATGTTGGCGGCCACAGCAACGACCCACTTGCTGGCGTGGAGCGTCACGCCGCCGCCGTTTCACGCCTTCGAGCTAACTCCCTACCTGGTGGCCGTGCCGCGACGCGCGATCGTGGCCGCGGCCGTTTTGGCCATTGACATCTATATGGGCCTGCGCTGGCTCGACCGAAGTGAAATACGCACGCGAGGCGTCCTACTCCCTTCTCCCCTGGTGGGAGAAGGGTTGGGGATGAGGGGGCGGCGCATCGAACAGGTCTCCGTTGAAAAACTCATCGCCACGCCCGACCGCAGCGGCATGATCGCTCATTTATTTTGGCAGCAGTGGCGGCAATCGCGCTGGCTGATGGCGCTCATGACTGGGGTGTTTCTATTTGTCGGTACCGGCACGTGGGTGATGGCGACGCCCAGCAGTTTTTCCGTTGTGTTCGTCGGACTGGTTCCGGCCTTAATGGGCGCGATGGTCTTTCTGGCGGACCAGGAGCGGCGGCGGTTTCGGTTCTTCGTCGAGCACAACATTCCGCCGCGCTGGGTCTGGCTGACCCGGCAGGTCCCTTGGGCGGCGCTCGTTGCAGTCTCGGCCGTTGTCGTATGCGTGTGCGCGATTGGGCGTTTCAACCTGGTTAGACTGACAGCCGCCGCACTTTCGGCCGCCGATCCACTCCTCCGCGAGCGGTTTCCGGACTTCGATCAATTCTATTCTTACGTCCCGCCGATCCTGCTTGGTTTCGCCGTTGTGGCGGTCTCATTCGCGTCGGGACAGTGGGTGTCGATGCTGGTCCGCAGCGGCATCATGGCCGGTTTCTTCGCGGTGCTTCTGGCGGGCGTTTTGTCGGGTTGGGCGGTGCTGATGGACGCTCTGGGCGTGAGCTACTTGTGGTCGGTTGCGCCGATTCCGCTGGTACTGCTGTGGGCGACGTGGTTGCGAGCGCCCGATTGGATTTCTGAAAACACGACCTGGCACGCGCGCCTGAAAGCCGCCGTCGTCATCATTCCAGCACTGACGCTGCTGGTCCTGGTGCCGCTGTATCGCGTCTATTCCGTCCAGTGGGTCGGCCCTGGCTTCGACCAAGCCAATTTCCTGTTGTCGGAGATAACAACCGATGCCAAGGCCACCGGCCAGTTCTATCGTCGTGCCAATCAGTTGCTGGGCGATAGCGCCGTCAAGAATACTGTGTCCCCCGATGGAACGCCTCGCCGCACGGCGCTGGTTGGCCGTGAGTTTCTGGATGACAACACCGAAGCGCTAGACTTGATTCTGGAGGCAGCCGCGCGGCGAGAGTGCGTGTTTGACGACCCGCGAACCGCGACGGATCGAACGATAGTCGGCAACGAGATAATCCGACTTGTCATTACCAGCGGGCAGTTGCTGCAGGCAGGCGGCCAGCTTGATGAAGCGCTTGAGCGGTATCTCGCGGCGCTCAAAGTCGTCTGCGATTTGACGGACCACACCAGCGACATGTCGCTCACCACCGGGCAGTATCGGCTGGAAGGCGTGCGACTCGTGTTTGACCACATCTGCCAGTGGGCCTCGCACGACATGCAATCGCCCGAGCAAATCCGCGGCGCGATCGAAAAGCTGCAAGCCATCGAGAACACGATCTTGCCCGTCGATGATCGGTTGAAGTCGAATTACGTCGTCGCCCAACGCTATGTATTCGGCGACCCGACGGCGTGGCCAGCGCTCGAGCTCGACAATCGGCGACAGGATCCGCGGCACCCGCCAGTCATGTTGTGGCCCAAGCTGATGCCGTGGGAGATGTATCATGGTCAGCGAGTGCTCAATCAGATGACGGCGCGGGGCCTCAAGTGCTTGGACCTGATGCGCAAGGCGCTTGCCGAAGGACACGGCGTCGCGGACTACCTTCCCACGGTGCCGTCGTGGTATTCAGACGATCAACTGTACATGCCTTACGATTGGCTGGACGCGCAATACGGACGGCAGAACGAGCCTTACTGGCTGCCATCAATTACGCCCGACTTGTGGAGCACCGCTGCGCTGGATCGGGCCGCGGCGCGCGGTCTTGCGGAATTTGAGGCGTTTCGGCGCGGTACGATTTTGATCCTGGCTTTGGAGGCTTATCGCTGCGAGCATGGCCAACTGCCGGGATCGCTCGATGCGCTTGTGGGAGCCTACCTCGACGAGCTTCCGCTTGACCCTTACTCCGGCAACGAGTTCTGTTACTTCCGCAATGGGATTCCGGCGGTCGCGACGCCGTTCGCGGCGAACGAATTAACGCAAGCGGGACATGGACTGCGACCGATCGTCGCCGAACAGCCATGCGCCTGGTGCACAGGTCCCGAATTGCGCGCGGTGCCGATACATGGAAAGTTCACGGTATCGCGGCTCAAGTGCGATGAAATCGCATATTACTATTTGCGCCAGCAGCGCCGCGCTACTCCACTACGGAACCATGATGCTTGGCAGCGGGGCTTCTTCTTCCCACTTCCCAAAGAGCGACTGTGACGCGCGGCAGACTGTGAATTCACCGCTGGCCGCCGGCCGGAGCAAACGAGTCCGCTCCATCGGTCAACCATTCCAGGTTGAACCGTGCGAGCGTCAGACCGGCGAAACTGGCCGGCTCCTTGACCTTGCCCATGTTGCCGCGTTCGTAGAAGCACAAAATCGTGCCGTCGGCCAGCACGGCCATGTCGCTGTAGGCGCTGTGGCCGGGCTCGAGCGACTT
>CAZUPX010000703.1:0-2283 GCA_964622155.1 uncultured Planctomycetaceae bacterium
CTGTTCGATCAGTTGCGCGGACAAGAGGGATCGTCGCCGGCGCTGGTGGCACAATTGATCAACCAGATGAAGCCGCCACTCGAAACTCCCAAACCCTCGGTCGCCACGCCGGGCTTGTACGAGCTGCACGCGCCGGTGGGAATCGACAAGGAGCCTGACGTCCGGTACGTCGTGCAATTGCCCCCACAGTACGACCCCTATGTGCGCTATCCGACGATCGTGACCTTGGGGGGCGCTGGGTCGACGGCCGAGGCGCAGGTCGACTGGTGGGCCGGAGCGTTCGACGCGGGCGGCAACCGCCTTGGCCAGGCCACGCGGCTGGGCTACATCGTCGTCGCGGTCGACTGGCTCAAGGAGGGGCAAAAGCAGTATGATTTCTCAGCCCGCGAACATGCCGCGGTGCTAGTCAGCCTGCGCGATGCTTGCCGCCGCTTTTCGATCGATACCGACCGCGTGTTTCTCTCGGGCCATGCTGCCGGCGGCAACGCGGCGTGGGACCTGGGACTTGCTCATCCCGATCTGTGGGCCGGTGTGATTCCAATCGCCGGCCGGGCAGAGAAATACTGCGCCCGCTACTGGGAAAACGCCGAGCTAGTGCCGTTTTACGTCCTGGGGGGCGAGCTGGACGGAGACACCACGATCAACAACGCCCGCGACCTCGATCGCTACATGACAAACCGTTTCGACGTCACGGTGACGGAGTATATCGGCCGCGGGCGCGAGGACTTCTATGAGGACATCCTGCACATCTTCGACTGGATGGAGCACCGCGAACCGCGAAACTTCTTCCCCAAGAAGTTCACGGTTTCGACCATGCGCAGTTGGGACAACTATTTCTGGTGGTTGGAAATCGGCAAGCTGCCGGGCCGCGGCATCGTCGAGCCAGAGAATTGGCCGCCGCCACGCGGCACTTCGGCCGTGCGGATCTCGGGCAGCGTGCTGGCGACCAATGGAGTTCAAATCAGCGGCGGTGCGGGCAATGTCACGGTCTGGCTGTCGCCGGAGATCGTCGATTTCAACCAGCCAAAAATGGCGATCCGCGTGGGCGGCGCCTCGATTATCAAGACCCCGCGTGTCGACCCGGATTTAAGAGTCCTGCTAGAAGACGTGAGGACCCGTGCCGACCGACAGCACCCGTTCTGGGCGAAAGTGGAGCAGTAGGCGGTGTGAGCCGTGACTTTGGGTGCCATGCTCGCGCTTCGCGGGCATGCCGGTCCAATTGTATCGCACAAACATGCCCGCGAAGCGCGAGCACGGCACCCGGCGAGCGAATGGCGTGTGCTATTGGGCTTCCTTGTTCAGCGTGAAGCCGGTCATGAACCAGCCTTCGTCCTCGGTCGTGACCGTGATGCCGGCGGGACCGAAGTAGCGGCGGACCAGGTCATACTCGGGCAGTTTGCTGCCGTCAATTCGTTGCGCCCGCAAGACTCCTTCCTTACCCTCGCCCAACATGGCATTCAGCAGTTTGCCAAACATCGATTCGGCTTCCGGCATTCGCCCAGCCCGCAACAATTCATACACCTGGCGGTAGGCATCGTCGGTGCGAGTGAACATCTCGGCACTTTGGTTTGAAAGGCGCAGTTTGGCGATCTCGGCCTGCACGCGCTGGTAATCTGAGCTGGCCGAGAGCTTGCCGCGCGCCGAATCGTCGGCCAACACCTTGGCCAATATGTCGACGTGCGTGGCCACGAACAAATGGCCGTAGGCGACGGTGACCGCCGAGTTCGGAAGGATCGGCTTCTCCTCCTCCTTAGGCTCGTCGTCTGCGTTGCCGTCAGCCGTAAAGGCCGGGTTGTTCTCGATCGTGACCATCGGCAGGTCGGTCTGCTCGTCGACGACTTCCCAGACGACGTGTCCATTGATTACGCGGCGCTTGGCGTCCTCGTCGGTCTTCATTTGCTTCTCGATCGTGGCGGCCACGATGTCGGGATTGCTCGTCGGCACTGCGAATACCACCCGCTCGCTCTTGGGAGTGATGGGCATCTGGTTGTCGGCGAAGATAATCGCCCGATTTTCCAAATGTGCGATGAGCTCCTTGCGAACATCGATCTTGGGGCCGTTCTCGTCGGTCTTGATCGATTCGAGAACGTCATCGAACACCTCATCGCCCACGATCTCGTTGGCCAGCGTCTTCGCGTTCTCGAACGCGTTGCTGGTTTCAATGTTCATTGTGCCAAAGGTCGAGACGTCGCGCGGAACCCAGTCGGGAGGCGTGAACGTGCCGCCGTTGGGCAGGCTCAACATCCGCATTGACTGTTTGAAGCGATCGCCGGCCTTGCTGCC
>CAZUPX010000704.1:0-6352 GCA_964622155.1 uncultured Planctomycetaceae bacterium
GTTTCACGAAGTGTTGTAAGTCCGGAGCCTGCCGGCGATCGCTTCGCGAGTGAACTTGTAAAAGTGCCAGTGCGTCACGCAGCGGTTCATGTACTGAGCGAAGCCAACGATGTCTCGCCGGTACCTGATGTTTCGGGTGAAGAAGTACGTCAGGTAGACCTTCCCGACCGACCTCAGCGAACCGTCTCGCAACAGGGCCCAGAAAAGGGACCATAGCAGGGCCAGTCCGTAGCGCAGGGTCGGCAGGCGTCTTCCTTCCCCGGCCTTCTTGCAGATCTCGGCCCGTCGCTGGAGATACTCAGGGGACTCGCAGACCTTGAAGTAGCGATCGAAGAAGGCCTCGGGGGTGTAGAGCCGCTTGACCAGATCCCAGTAGCCCTGGCGCAACTCCTCGCGGCTCATTTGCTTGGGGACGAAGTTGCAGTTAGGGTCTTCCTCGACCAGACGGCCCTCGCGCTCGAGTCGTTCGTAGAGCGGGGTCCTTGGAATCGCCTGCAGCATGCCGACCATTGCCAGGGTGATCCCGTTTTCCTGGATGAACCGAAACTGGTCCTCAAAGATTTCCTTGTCGTCGTTGTCGAAGCCGACGATGAACCCGGCATTGACGTCGAGGCCCGCGTTGCGGACTCGCGTCAGCTTTGCCTCCAACGTGTCACCCCGGACGTTTTGAAACTTTTTGGTCTCGTTGAGCGATGCCAGACGCGGGGTCTCGATCCCGATGAACACGCTGCGGAAGTTGGCACGGTACATCAAGTCAAGCAGCTCGGGGTCATTGGCCAGATCGATGCTGGCCTCGGTCGTCAAGTGAAGTGGGTAGTTGTGCTGCTCCATCCAGGGGATGAGCTTCACCAGCAGGGCCTTGGCCTTCTTCTTGTTGCCAATGAAGTTGTCGTCGACGATGAAAACGGAGTGGAAACCAGCCCGGCGCATGTCGTCCAATTCGGCCACGAGCTGGTCTGGGTCCTTGACTCGGGGCTTGCGCCCGAAGATCACGATGATGTCGCAGAACTCGCATTCGAACGGGCATCCGCGCGAGTATTGCAGGGCCCCGGTCGCGTAGCGATCAACCTTGAGGTGGTCGTATCGCGGGCGCGGTACCTTGGTCATGTCGGTCGGCCGCGACTGTTCGTAGCGACTCTCGGTGGGCTTGCCGCTGGCATAGTCGTCGAGGAACCCCGGCCAGGTGGTCTCCACCTCGCCAATGAACTTTACGTCGCACAGACCCTCGAAGAACGACTCCTTGACCGAGACATAGGGGCCCCCCACGACCGTGAATATCCTCAGATCGCGCAGTCTGAGGAGTATCTGGTGGATCCGCTCCTTCTGGACGGTCATCCCCGTGACGCCGACGATGTCGTACTTGCGCAGCGACTCCCAGTCGATCTCCTCGACGTTTTCGTCAAGCAGATAGACTTTGTGGTTTCCACAGAGCCCCGCGACCGACGAGAGCGACCCCGAAATCATCGTGCTGCGCTTGTCGCCCGGATAAAGCGGGAGGGCAAACTCGAAACCCCAGTATGACGGATCGAAGCGCGGGTTGATCAGGCAGATCGATAGCGTCCGTTGGGGCCGGTTGCTGGTTGCATCATCCGCCAGCAACGGCAAGGTCGTGCTCATCCGCGAGATTCCTCTGGGCGCGCCAAATCGACACAAGGACCGATACGGAACCTTTGGGTCGGGTTGCTGGGGGTAGGGTACGCGATACGAGACAATTCCCCAACATCAGACTCTGGAACGGTTTGGTCGTTTCGCGGGCCCCGACCGTGCTAGCGCCGTCTGTGATAGCGGCAGCAGGCGTGCGACCGACTGGTCGCGATCGGTCAGCCAACTTTCGCCATGAAATTGGCGTGTGGGTCTCACACTCGGCAAGAGTGCCGGGAGCAAGCCCGCGGCGCGTCTGATGCTCGGCGCCAGGCTGTCCGATGAACTGCCGAACGAGAAGTGGCCCAGGATCGTTTGCATCGCCAGGCGGCACAGAATCTGTAAAAATGGGTCGCCATGTCAATCCGACGCAGTATTGAGGGAACGTCGTGGCTGAACCCGTAACGAAATCGTTTTATGCACGGTTTGGCTGGCCGATCATCGTGCTCGTGGCGGTCATGTTTCCGATTACGCTATGGGCGGCCGTGCTGGCCTTGCAGACCAATCGAAATGATGTTCAAGAATGGCTTCCCGAGTCGTTCCAGGCCACGCGGGAATACCACGAGTTTCAGCGCCATTTCGGCAATGAAACATTTGTCTTGGTGAGCTGGGACGGATGCACGCTCGATGATGATCGATTGGACAAGTTGGCCGAGTTGCTCGCCCGCGAAAAGAATCCGCAGGCCCCTCCTTACTTTCAGCGCGTCATCACCGGACGCAGCCTGGTGGAGCAACTCACCAGCCCACCCATCAGTCAGCCTCGGTCGCAAGCCTTGAGGCGTCTGAAAGGCTCTTTCGTCGGCCCCGACGACCAACAGAGCTGCGCGGTTCTGATCCTGTCGGCGGAAGGCAAAGGACATCTTCGCGAGGCGCTCGAGGCTATCTACCAGACGGCCAGCGGACCGTTGGCGATCGAGCGCGACACCGTGCGCATGGGTGGCCCGCCGGTGGACAACGTGGCCATCGACATCGAGGGCGAACGCATGCTGCTCGCGTTGATGCAGCTTTCGGCGATTGTCGGTTTGAGTCTGGCGTGGTGGTATTTGCGCGACGTGCGGCTGACGGCGATGGTGTTTATTGGCGGCGTGTACAGCGCGGCCATTTGCCTGGCATTGGTCCTGGCTTTGGGTGGTCGTATGGACTCCGTGTTGCTCACCATGCCCTCGGTCGTTTACACGGCGGGACTTTCCGCGGCGATTCATATCATCAACTACTATCGTTACACAGCCGCCCACGACGGACTGAGCGGGGCCGCTGAGCGAGGCGTCAAAGCGTCGTGGATTCCTTGCTTGCTATCGGCGGGCACGACATCGCTGGGCTTAATCTCACTTTGCACGAGCGACTTGGTGCCCATTCAGAAGTTCGGTTTCTATACGGCAATCGGTGTCATTGTCACGCTCGCTTTTATGTTCCTCTATTTGCCGTCGGCGCTACAGCTTTGGCCGCCGGCGCTGCATCGCGGCGCTACGGACGACGAACTGAGCCCTTTGGATCCCTGCCACCGGCGACGCATGCGCTCTTTGGCGTCGACCATTGTCGCCCATCCCGTGGTGGTTTGGTTTGTATTCATTTCACTGCTGTTGGCGTGCGGTTCGGGTTTGCACAAGGCCAGAACGACGATCAATTTGATGAGTCTGTTTGCGTCCGACGCCGAGATTATTCAATCCTACCGCTGGCTCGAAGGAACGGTCGGGCCGCTGGTCCCCATGGAAGTTGTCGTCCGCATCGACAAAGACCAGACGAACTTGGACTTGCTCGATCGAATGAAGCTGGTGGATCGGATCCAAACGGCCATCAGGTCGATTCCCCACGTCGGCAGTGCGATGTCGGCCGCGACATTTGCCCCCGACTTATCGCCTCCCAAGCGGACCGGCCGGTTGCGAGACGCGCTGTTGAGCGAGTCAAGTTTTCATTCGATTCTCAATAGGCGTTTGACGGCCCACCGCGACGATTACGTACGGGAAGAGTACCTGGCCGACGACCCGGCAAACGGACAGGAGCTGTGGCGCATCAGTTTGCGCGTGGCTGCCTTGGCCGACGTCGACTACGGCCAATTCATTGAAGACATCAAAGGCAAGGTCGAGCCCCTGATGGCGCAGGAACAAGAACGCGGCACCGCGGGGCTCGCGGGCGTGACCTATACCGGGCTTACGCCGGTGGTCTACATGGCCGAGCGCGCACTGCTCAATGGATTGGTGAGCAGTTTTTTCGGCGCTTTCTTCATGATCGCTTTGGTCATGAGCATCGTATTTCGCAGCGTCGTGGCCGGACTGCTGACCATGTTGCCTAATGTCTTTCCGATGGCGGTTGTGTTCGGACTCATGAGCTGGTTTGGAATTGCGCTGGACATCGGCACGATGATGACCGGCAGTGTGGCGATGGGCGTGTGCGTCGACGATACCGTGCACTACGCCAACTGGTACCGCCGTGCCAGACGCGGCGGACTCAAATATCGCGACGCGGCGATTTCGGCCTTCGAGAACTCCGCTGGCGCCATCTATCAAAGCACGGTGATCGTGGCACTGGGTCTAGTCACCTTTACGCTCAGCACGTTCATGCCCACGCGCCGCTTTGGGATGTTGATGTGCATGCTGCTGGCATGCGGCCTGATCGCCGACCTGGGCCTGACGCCTGTTTTGCTTTCCACCAGGATCGGCCGCTTCTTTTCCATCGGCTGTCGACCGCGCAAGGACCAGGCCGCGGACGAATCAGAAGACAGCCTCGCTGCTCAGCCGTCCGACCTGGAGCCGGATGCAGCCTGAATGGGTGCGCGACAAAGGCGCGTCCTGGCTACTGGCGGCGACAAACATGAGGAGTCATGGATCGCGGCTGATGACTCTACTACGCCCGGCAGGAATCGAACCTCGGGCACCGACCTGAAAGGTTGGTCGCTGCGGATTAGAAGGCGACCTTGGCCGAAGCCCAAAACGGCCAGTTTTCTTCGGGAACGAGCGCGATTTTAGACGGAGTTGTCGCGTTTGCAAGCCATCGCAAGAAGGCGCGAGTATTCCGAAGTTTTTGCGGTACGCGCGACCTACAGCGTTTTCAGATACTCGATGACGGCCAGTTTTTCGTCAGCGGTTAGGGCATCAGGGAAGGTGTGGCCGCCCGCGCCGTTGCCGACGTGGGTCGTATCGTAGTAGCGGCGACGCTGGCGCGACGAGAGATTTTCTGGCACGGCATCGAACACTTCGACTTCGAGGCCGACTTTCTGCTGGTCGTAGCCGTCCTCGGTGCGCTGCCAGACTTTGGGGCGCTGGGCGGGATTCATGACGTGCCAAAGCGTCGGCACCGAGCCGTTATGGAAGTAGGGAGCCGAGGCCCAGATGCCAGTCAGCGGTTGGGCGAGGTAGCCGATCGTCTCGACATCGAGGGGGTGCTCGCCGTCGTATTGCAGCCAACCCTTGTTGCCGGCTTCGCGGCGTTCCTTGTAGATCGCGCGGAAACGGCGATCGTCCGTGCCGACTTCCTCGAGGGGCACGACGTGGTTGGGGAACTCGCCGCCGGGGCCGTAGGTGCCGTGGCATTCCGTGCAGGTTTTTTCGAACAGCGCCTTGCCCCGGTCCGCCAGTGCCGTGTCGGCGGCGTAGGGGTACTTGGGCGGCTCAAGCTCCTCGATGTACTGATAGATGTGCACGAAGTTGGGCTCGAATGAGCGGAACTTCGCGTCGGAGAACGTCGGCGACATGGCAAAGGGCATCAACTGCCGCGGGGTCTTGGGCGCGAAGGCGTCGGCATAGATGCGGGTTTTCTTCTTGAAATTCCACCAGGGCGGCGGGTTCATGTCGTGATGCAACAACATTTCCGGATGCTCGGTAAACTGGCGACCAAGCTTGGGATCTCGCAAGCCGGCGAAGACCGGCGCGAAGATGACCGCGTTGGTGACCCCGCGATGGAAGTTGAGCGGCGTTTGAAACGGCGCGACGACGTCTTTGACCTGGGCGGGATCCTTGCCGTTATCGAGCGCTCGAAGCCTGGCCAGATCGGTCGACAGCGTGGTGAGATCGACGTGAGTGTTGCCGGCTCCGGGAGTGGTGACGCCGGCGACCTTTCCGCCGTGGCAGGAGAAGCAGTTCGAAACCAGGTTGCCCTTGCCGTCCTCGGTGTAGTCGAGGGGCAGCTTGGAAAAATCTTCGCCCGGACGTTTGGCCCAGCCGTAGCGCTCGAAGGTCATGCGGCGCCGCTCGACAGGTTCGGCACTTTCGGCAATGGCTTTTTCTTCTTCTTCCCAGATGGTCCACAGGCGGTCGATATCGGTCACCTTCATGATCGTGGCGGCCATCGGCTCGCTCATGAGAATTTCAAGACCCTTGGAAGCGCTTGGCGCGAGGCCCAGGAAAATGTCGGTGGGCGTGTCGTCGGCCGAGACGGCTGGCAGCCGGGCGAGGCTGGTGCAAAGTGACAAAGTGGCGGCGATGCAGGCAAGGCGGACTACTGGAATGGATCGGAGAGCCATCGGACGTGTCCCTCGCTAATAAGAGTAAGAATTGGACATACCCCAAGAATACCACGACCACGGACAACAACAATACTCCCCTGGCGAAAGGTCGTCGCGAGGCACGCTAGCGGGTCGATGGACGAGCTCGACCTCGCGGTTCAAAGGGTGAACAACCGCCGGGCCACGCGCCCAAGGCAAATACGCCCGGCAGGAATCGAACCTGCAACCTGCGGATTAGAAGTCCGCTGCTCTGTCCAATTGAGCTACGGGCGC
>CAZUPX010000705.1:0-11439 GCA_964622155.1 uncultured Planctomycetaceae bacterium
CGCAAGGTGCTGGGCGAGCCGGTGTCGGAAGCCAGTTGGTACGCGTACAAGATGCTGTACAACGCCGAGGGCCGGCCTGGGCTTTTGGACTCCATCCACACGCATGGCAAGGACGGCGCGTTCGCCTGCGTCGAGGCGGCCAGCGTGCCCGAGGGTGTTGACACCCGCGCCAAGGTAGTGGCCAAGCTGGGCGAGAGCGAGCAGGAAGTGCGCATGCCCACGTTTTCATTGGTCGACTATTCGGCCAAGGGAGTGCGGTTCATTTTCGATCGCAACGACAAGACGATCGGCGTCACGTACTTTCCCCACCTGCACGCGCGCGTGCATTCCGGCGCGCGGCGGCTGATCGACCTCAGCCATTTGCGTCAGGGTCCGCAGCCCCGACCCGGCAACCCCGCGCCGCTTGGCGGACTGCGGGCGGGCACGGCCGAGATCAAGATCACGCCTACTTCGCCCGAGTGGCTGCCGCCGAAGGTCAAGGCCAGCTTCGCGGTGCACGACGACCTGTATGCCCGCGCGATCGTGTTTGAGAAAGACGGCTTGCAGATCGCTCTGGTCGGGGCTGATCTGTTCGGCATGGGAGCTCGCGACATCAATCCGATGCGCGAGCGAGCCGCGGTGGCCGGCGTGAACTACATGATGTTCGCCATGTCGCACAACCATGCCGCGCCAGACACCATTGGCGTCTACGGCCACTATCCGGCCGAGTACATCGCCTACATCCAGGACCAAGTGGTCAAGTGTGTGGCCGAGGCGCAAAAGAACCTCAAGCCGGTCAAAGAGCTGCGCGCCGCCTCGCGCGAGCTACCGATGGACGGTGGTCGTGTGATCGGCTACATCCGCAACGCGCGCAACGTCGGCGTTGTCGACCCGACGATGTCGGTAATCCAGCCGATCGGTGAGGACGGCAAGCCGATCGCCACGATCGTCAATTTCGCCTGCCACGTGGAAGGTCTGCAACGTGGAGTGAGCGAGCTGAGCGCCGACTTTCCCGGCTACATGTGCCAACAGATTCACAGCGACGGTGGTGGCCAGGCCGTGTTTCTCAATGGGGCCGTTGGCGGCATGATCAGCGGCGATAGCCGTGCCCGCACGCATGACGAGGCCCAGGTCACGGGACTCGGCTTGGCGGCATTGGTGAAGGACTTGGCGGCCACCGCTCAACCGCCCGGCACGTTCAACTACTCGGTCGAGACGCGGCGTGTCGAGATTCCGATGACCAACCCCAATTTCAAAATGCTGTATACGGCCCGCCAGATTCCGCTGATTCGTGGCCGGGTGGTGACCGAGATGGCCCTGGTCAAGCTGGGCGAGGCCGAGTTGGTGTCGATTCCCGGTGAGCTGTTGCCCGAGATCAGCTTCGAAATTCAGGAAAAGATGAGCGGCTTTCCAAGAATCCTGGTCGGACTGGCGAACGACGAGTTAGGGTATATCATTCCCGAGTACGATTTTCGCTCCGACGATTACGAGGAGTCGATGTCGCAGGGCCCCGCGACCGCTCCGATCGTTCGCGAGACGGCGATTCGGATGTTGACCGGGGTGAAATGAAATATGCGGTACCGCCGTTGGAGAGATCGATGGTTCGATTTGTTGGCAGAGCTGGCTTCGTGGTCGTGATCCTGTTGGCGGTGGTCGGGATCAACAGTGCGGTTGGCCGGTTTGCCACCACCGTGCAGTACCTGGCCGACCCGGCGGCATTCGCCGCCGAAGAACTTCCGCCGCAGCTCCCGTCCAATTTCAACACGCGTTACTACGCGATTCCCTATTTGACCCTGATCCACGCGACCACCGGCTTTCTGTTTATGGTGCTGGGGCCGTTGCAGTTTGTTGGCGCGATCCGCAATCGCTGGCTCAATTTTCACCGTTGGTGCGGGCGGGTGTTTCTGGTGGCAAGCCTGGCTGGCGTGCTCACTGCCTTGGCCTTTGTGCCGATGCTGCCGGTGTTCGGTAGTTTCTCATCTCGGGTCGGAGTCGTCGTGGCCGCCACGTATTTCCTGGTGGCGCTGGTGCAAGGCTACTGGTACATCCGCCGCCGCGAGATCGCCCAGCACCGCGAGTGGATGATCCGCTTGTTCGCCGTGGGACTGGGCATTTCCACGTTTCGAGTCTTCCTCCCGTTGTTCATGATTCCGCCCTTCAATGCGACGTTTACCGAGTCCTGGGACACGGTCGTGTGGCTCGGCTTCATCATGAACGCGGCTGTGGCCGAGGTGTGGATCAACCTCACGCGACCGAAGCTAGTTCCGCGCCACGTGCCGGCAGCCAAAATGAGCATCCCCGGCCGCGCCAGGGAAGTTGGTTCTCCGGTGACGACGGCTGACTAGAATTGCTTCGGCTCAAAAAACGCTTGACGGCCATCGGTCCTTAGGTTACTTTGTATTGCAAAGTGAAACCGTTCGGGAGCCGCCGCACATGGAACTTCACGAAGCGCTTGTGCAAATCGCCGAAATCCGGCGGCACATGGCCAAAAGCGACATGTTTCGGGGCTATCGCTCGGCGCCGGTTGCAGTGTCCGGCCTGTTGGCGCTGGGGGCGGCCGTCGTACAGGCGCGGTTCATTCCCGAGCCGGCCGACAACGTGCAGGAGTACCTCACTCTGTGGATTGGCGCCGCGGCGCTGAGCATGGTGGCGATGGCAATCGAGATGGCGATCCGTCTGAACCGCACCGACCAGCGCGGGCACTGGGAGCTTACGCGGCTGGCTATCGAGCAGTTTTTGCCCTGCGTGATTGCTGGAGCGCTGGTGACGGCGGCGCTGGTGCGCGAGATGCCTCAGTACGTGGCGCTGTTGCCTGGACTTTGGCAAATCCTGTTTGCCATGGGCATCTTCGCCTCAGCGCGGCTGCTGCCCAAGCCACTGGTCGCCATCGGTGCATTCTATTTGGGTTCGGGCGTCATCGTGCTCATTTGGGCTCGCGACGCGTATTCGCTCGAGCCGTGGTGCATGGGCGTGCCGTTTGCGTTGGGCCAGGTGGGCGCGGCCGCGATCCTGTACTGGACACTGGAGCGGCGCACATGAGCGGGCGAGAAAAACCGACTAGGTCCCCAGCGCCCTTTGCCTATGACGGCCTAGAGCGCGTGATACACGAGAAAGCCCGGCTGGGAATTCTGGCCTCCTTGGCCACGCACGCCGATCCGCTGGCATTCTCTGATCTCAAGCAGCTTTGCGCGCTGACCGACGGCAACCTGAACCGGCACTTGCAGGTGCTGCAAGAAGCCGGCCTAGTCGACATTCGCAAAGCCAGCGACGGCAATCGCCCGCAGACGCTCTGCGAATTGACGGCCGTCGGCCGCGAGCGGTTTGCCCAATACATCGGCGTGCTCGAACAGGTTGTCGAAGACGCACTGCAAACGCGGCAACCCGCGCCGGCGCTAGCCAAGCGCACGCGACAGGGATGGTCGCCGGTGTAAGTGAGATTCGTCGCTGGAATTTTTTTTCACTCCTAACTTTGCACTACAAAGTGAATCTCATGGAAAACGTCGATGTCGCGGTGATCGGTGCCGGACTGGCCGGATTGCAATGTGCGCGGCTGTTGGCCGGGCATGGGCTGAAAGTCGTGCTTGTCGACCGCAAGGCGTCGCTCGATCAGGCCGTGCACACCAGCGGCATTTTCGTCCGTCGTTCGCTGGAAGATTTTTCGCTTCCGCCGTCGTGCCTGGGGCCGCCGATCCGCCGCGTCACGCTGTACTCGCCCGCCCGGCGGGCGCTGGTGCTCGACAGCCCGCACGACGAGTTTCGTATCGCCGAGATGGGCACGCTGTACCAGCGAATGCTCAAGGACTGTCAGGCGGCCGGTGCGATATGGTTGGGTTCGACGAGCTTTCTGGGCTCCACGCCAGTCGCCGACGGATCGCTCGTGAACCTGCAAGTGGGCACTGAGGACGAGACGATCCACGCGCGATACGTCGTAGCGGCTGATGGATCGAATTCGCGCGTAGCGGGCGATCTGGGCCTGAGCCAGAACCGCCGTTGGATCGTCGGCTTGGAGGAGGTGTTTGAGGGCGTGCCATTCGACGGTCCACCCCAGTTGCATTGTTTTCTCGACTACCGCATTGCGCCTGGTTACATCGCCTGGGTGGCCGAGGACGGCCGCAGCGTGCACGTGGGTGTCGGCGGGTACCGAGCCAGGTTCCTACCCTCGCCGGCGCTGGACGCCTTTCGCGCCACGCTCGGCTCGATCGTCGACTTGCGCAACTCGCGGCTGGTAGAGCGCCGCGGCGGAAGGATTCCAGTCGGCGGCATTCTGCCGCACCTGGCCAATCGGCGCGGCGTGCTTGTCGGTGACGCGGCCGGCGCGGTCTCGCCGCTGACGGCCGGCGGGCTCGACCCGTGCCTACGGCTCTCGGAGCTGGCGGCCAAGGTGATTTGGCAGTATCTGGCTAGCGGCGACGTGGCACACCTTTCCGCCTACGACGGTGCGCAGTTCCGCAGTCGATTCCGTTGGCGACGAGCGATGCGCTCAGCATTTCAGTTCGCCGGCAATAACCTGGTCTTCGAAGCCGGATGCGCCTTGCTGCGAACTCCGCCAGGTCAGCACCTGGCCAGAAGAGTTTTCTTCGGCCGTGGCTCGTTCCCCGATTTGACGCCCGCGGCCGGTTTCGAGAACCGGAAGAAGCCGCGACTTGCAGCCGGTTGAAGAACGGTGCGACGCCGTCAACGCTCGGCATCGAGCCCCAGAATTCGCAAACTGTCGCGGTGAATCATCGCCTCGATGGCCTCCGCGTTCAGCCGCGGCAGCGCCGTGCCTTCGACCATCTGATTCAGCGAATGCACACCGTCGATCGTCGCCCGCACGGTTGTAAAGGGATAGTCGGTCGCGAACAGCAGCTTGTCCCACACGCCATATTCCTGCACCAGCATCAGGCTGTGATAGAACTGAAACGGCCGGTAGTGGAGGCCACTGATGTCGGCATAGACGTTCGGGTGTTTTCGTATCACGGCGATGCACTCCCCTTCGTAGGGATGTGCCAGGTGGGCCATGATGATCGTCACGTCAGGATGCCGGATCGCCACGGCGTCCAGATGGCGAGGCAGCGTGTACTCCAGCGGTGCTTGAGCGATGAACGTCGTGCCGG
Source organism: uncultured Planctomycetaceae bacterium (assembly GCA_964622155.1). GTDB lineage: Bacteria > Planctomycetota > Planctomycetia > Pirellulales > PALSA-1355 > CAZUPX01. The sequence continues at coordinate 5,076 of CAZUPX010000705.1, forward strand.
TGTGCAACAACACCGGCAGGCGATGTTCGGCCGCATAAGTCCACAGCGGGTCGAGGCGCTCATCATCGGGCCGGAATCCGGCGTACATGGGCATCAGCTTGATGCCGCGCAGGTCCAGCTCCTGATGGCCGACGTGCATTTCGCGCTGCCAGCCTTCTTGAGTGGGATCGAGCGACAGGAAGCCGACGAGCGTGTCGGGATGCGCGGCGACATACTCGGCCACGAATTGATCGTCGACCCACAGCCCGCTATTTCGTGCCTTGCCACCAAAGACAATTGTGCGCGTGTCGTCGGTCGCCTGGCGGCAATAGTCTTCGTACCGAACCACGAGATCGACGCCGCCGGGCTTGGCCCGTGCAGCCTGCGCGCGAAAGCGATCGTCGAAGTGTTCAGGGTATCGCCAGGTATGGCTGTGAACGTCGACGATCATTCGAACTTCCCGCCAGCGAGCGCGTGCGGCACGGCAGGAAAGAATACACGTCGCAGTGGTAAGTGTCGAGCAGCCGCTCTATCGCGCTCACGCGCGGCTAATTCAAGTCATCTGTGCACGTCGCCGCGACGTTTTGGCTCCGCCACGCCGGGGCGATCGGGTTGTTCGACGAGCAAGACTTCGACACCCGGCAGATAGGTTGGAATCAATTGGGTGGCGCTCTGTTCCATGTCCCAAGGCGGGATGGGGATCACTTTTGGTACGGCACGGCGCGGATCGGAATAGGGTCCAGCCTCGAGCTGTCCGTCTGGGAGAATGATGATGGGCGGCAGTTTTTCGGTCGGCGAAGTGGGTCGCCCGAAGGCGGCCAACGATACGCTCGACGAGACAACGTGCGGCGAGCTCTCCGCGCCGCTTGGCCAAAACATTGCGGCACTGATCATTGCGCATCCGCCAACAATCGCCGCGCACCAAGTCACAAACCGGACCGACGGGAGCCGATCGCCGCACTTGGAATCCCAGGACATGGCCGCACCTCCTGCCTATTGGACGCACGAGACCGTGGCTCCGTTCCCGATTGCTGCCTGCATACTAACAATTTGGGCACTTTGCCACAGCGTCAATCCACCGCATTCAGCCTCGTCGTCCGCTCGTGATATGGAAAGTCGCTCGTTCGAATGGGCATGCCGACCAGTCGGCTCGGGGTTATAATCAACGCACCATGACATTACCTCGCCCGGCCGAACACTTGCCCGCGTTGAAACGCCGCGATGTGCTGCGCGCCGGTAGCTTGGGGCTGTTTGGACTGGGCTTGAGCGACCTGTTGCGGGGCCGGGTTGCGGCGCAAGCGAGTGACCAGTCTGAAAGCCGGCCGCCGAGCTTCGGACGGGCCAAGAGCTGTATTTTGCTGTTCATGTGGGGAGGACCGGCACATCAGGATACGTGGGACTTGAAGCCGTCGGCACCGGCGGAGATTCGCGGTCAGTTCAAACCGATCGCGACCAAGGTGCCGGGCATCCACATCTGCGAGCACTTTCCGCTCTTGGCCGATAGGACCGATCGTCTGGCAATTGTCCGCTCGATGACGCACACCGACGTCGATCACCTTACGTCGACGCACTATTTGCTGACCGGCCAGCCCCCGCCCCGCACGACCGAGCTCCGCGGCGATTGGCCGCACATGGGGGCGGTGCTGGCGCGGCTGGGACGCGGGCGCGATCCGCTGCCGCCGTTCGTCTCACTGCGGCCCGAGTTGAAGAACGACGTGCCCCGTTTCGTCGAGCAGTGCCACGGCCAGACCGCCGGATGGCTGGGCCAGGCGTTTGACCCGCTGTCGATCGACGCCAATCCGGCCGAGCCGACCTATCGCGTTGGCGATTTTAACTTACCGGCTGAAGTGACGGCTGTGCGGCTCGACGAGCGTCGCGGACTGCTGCGCGACTTGAACGAACCGCTGCGCCGCCGTGGACCGGACGTGGCGACCGAGAGCATGGATCGCCATGTTCACCGGGCCTTCGATATCCTCAATTCGGCTACCGGCAGCGGAGCTTTCGACCTGGCACAAGAGCCGACTGCGGTGCGCGAGCGGTATGGCCTCAACCCGCACGGACAATCGGTCTTACAGGCCCGGCGGCTGGTGGAGCGCGGCGTGCCACTTGTGACCGTGTTCTGGCCGAGCGACGGCATCAAGAACGTGAGCGTCTATTGGGACACGCACAACCGGAACTTTGTCGATTTGCGCGAGCGGCTCATGCCGCCGGCCGACCAGGCCTTTTCGGCGCTATTGGACGATTTGTCGGAACGTGGCATGCTGGACGAAACGCTGGTCGTGTGGACCGGCGAGTTCGGCCGCACGCCCAAAGTCGGCCAGCGCAACAGCGACGCCGGAGCCGGACGCGATGGGCGAGACCACTGGCCCGGATGCTTCACCACGGTCCTGGCCGGGGGCGGCATTCGCGGCGGACAGGTGTACGGCTCTTCCGATCGCCATGCGGCGTACCCGACGTCAAACCCGGTGGCGCCGGTGGATTTAATCGCCACCGTGTATCAGTTGCTCGGCGTGCCCGAGCATCTCGCACTGTCCGATGCGCAAGGGCGACCGCTCGTGATTTGTCCGGGCACGCCGATCCGCGAGCTGATGAGTTAGCGCCGCGGCCTGTCGATGTTGCGGCGGATGGCGCAGTAACGAGGTGGGTGGCACTGGCGTGTCGCCAGTGCAAGCGCAGGACACGGGCAAGATGCCCGTGCCACCCGACGCATCAGCCTTGTCGCATCCGCTTCAATTCTCGATCCGCACGCCGGAGCTCTTCAAGGCGGTAAGCTGCTCGTTCTTGGCAGTCTCGGTCAGCGGATTGCCCGCCAGGTAGAGTCGCAGGAACGGGGCGAAGTCTTTCCGGCCCTCGGCGTCGGCCTTGGCCGCGGTCACCAGCGGCGTCAGGTCCGCGATCTTGTTACGCTCCACCAGCAACATGCTCTGCGGAGGGTGCTGCGTGGCCGGCGCGATATCCTCGATTGCGTTGTCGCTGAGCTTCAACACGGTCAGGCGGGCGATGTTGGCCAGCGGCTTGATGTTGGCGACCTTGTTCTTCGCCAGGTCCAGCGACGATAGATTTGCCAACCCGGCCAGCGGCGCGAGCTCCTCGATCTGGTTGTCGGCCAGGTACAAGGCCGAGAGCTTTGTCATGGCGCTCAGCGGTTGCAAGGCCTTGACCTGGTTGTGCGACAGCTCAAGGTATTGCAACTTATTGAGGTCCAGCAGCGGCGTGAGGTCGGCGATTTTGTTTTTGGCCAGGTTGAGCGACTGCAAGCTGGTCAGCCCCTTGATGGGCGCGAGGTCGGCGACTTCGTTGTTCTCCAAATCCAATAGCAGCAGGTTGGTGCACTTTTCCAGTCCGGCGAGGTCCTGAATTTTGCGTCCTTTGGCTTCGAGCGTCGAAATCTTGCGCAGATCGTCGTCGGTCAGCTCTTCGGCATTAGCCTTCTTTTCGAAGACCAGGGCCCGCAGCGCGGCTTCCAGGTTTTTATCCGGAAACGTGACGGCTTGGGCCTGTTGATAACCCAGTGAGATGATGACGGCGACGAGCAGAGTCAGTTTCAGAACCGCGGCGTGGGATCGCATGACGTATTTTCCTTGATGCCAACAGGGCGGGGGTGGGATGGCAGGGTTGAATGCTTGACGCGTTCTATTTTAATTGACTCGCGGCCGCGACCAAGCCCGTCGGGGCCAACTTCGCTCCAAAAACTCGAATCCTTGCCGCCGCCGGTTTGGCGGGGTAATTTGAAGCCGCGGTGTGATCCTCAAGCGGACCTGACGTCAAAGGCTCTACCCATGCCAACGTATTTCCGAGGAATCTTGGGACGGTCGGTTCGATTGTTGTGTGCCTGGGCCTGCCTGAGCGCGGTTGGCGCGCCGGTGGCGCTGGCCGACCCGCCGGCGGCCGGTCCAGGCTGGAAGAGCCTGTTCGACGGCAAGACGATTTCGGGCTGGAAGAAAACAGCCTTCGGCGGCGAGGGGGAGGTCGAGGTCAAAGACGGACAGATTATCATCGCGGCCGGCAATCCAATGAGCGGCATCACCTTCACCGGCGAATTTCCGAAAACGGGCTACGAGATTTCGCTGGACGCGAAGCGCATGGGCGGCAGCGATTTCTTCTGCGGCTTGACGTTTCCGGTTGGCGAGAATCCGTGCAGCTTCATCGTCGGCGGCTGGGGAGGAGGCGTGGTCGGCCTGTCGAGCATCGACGGCAGCGACGCCTCGGAAAATGAGACCACCAAGTATCAGGAATTCGAGAGCGACCGCTGGTACAAAGTGCGCCTGCGAGTGACGACTGAGAAGATCGAAGCCTGGCTGGACGACAAGCAGATGGTCAATCTGCCGCTGGCGGATCGCCGCATCTCGATCCGCCTGGAGGTCGAGCTCTCGCGGCCGCTGGGCATCGCAACCTATTCCACATCCGCGGCGCTTCGCGATATCAAGGTGCGGCGCGTGGAGGAGTCGGCGAAGCGCTAACGCCCCTCTCCCGTCGCGGGAGACCGATTGACGGGATGAGTGCGCGTCTGCGGCGGTGGACAGCGACACATTGGAACCGCCGAGGACGCAGAGGTCCGCAGAGGGGCGGCAGTGGAGGGGGATGGAACGTTGCTCAACGAAATCAGTGGACAGATCGTCGACGCGGCGATGAAAGTACACACAGCGCTCGGCCCAGGATTGCTGGAGTCCGCATATGAGAGCTGCATGCTGTATGAGTTGCACCGACGCGGATTGCGCGCCGTCGCTCAGTTAGAATTACCAGTCCTCTACCAAGGCGTTCGCATTGACGCCGGATATCGCATCGATTTGCTCGTGGATGACGCGGTGATTGTGGAATTGAAGGCGGTGGAAGCGATCTTACCGATCCACCGCGCGCAAATCATCTCGTATCTGAAGCTTAGCGGCAAGCAGCTTGGCCTGCTCATCAACTTTCACGTCGAACACATGCGCGAAGGCATCAGTCGATTCGTCAACAATTTCTAGCCGCCCGCTTACCCCTCTCTCCTCCGCGCACCTCCGCGTCCTCTGCGGTTGGACTGCGTGTTGTGGTAAGGTCTCTCGGCCTCGCGAGGGGAGAGGGGAGCCCTATCGCGACTTCAACAATTCTTCCAGTCGGTCCAAAAACGGCCGCTGGTCGGGATGTAGCAGCTCGCGGGCCCGCTCGATCGGCAGCCACTCGGCGCGATCGACTTCCCACGAGGCACAGTGCGGCTTACCCTCGACACACGCGCCGGCGAAAGCGTGAATCAGCTTGCCGCTTTTCTGGTACTTGATCGAACCCAGCGGTTTCAGTTCGCCCGCTTTCACGCCCGCTTCCTCCCACGTTTCGCGCCGCGCGGCTTCTTCCAGCGATTCTCCCTCGTCGGGCAAGCCTTTGGGGATGCTCCACGGCTTGTGCCGGTTGTACGCGCCCGATGGATGGACCAACAGCACTTCCAACCCTTGGTTGTCACGGTACAGGAGTGTGCCGGATGACTGCTTCATGGTTCGTTGTGCGTGATGATCTGCGCACCGGTGTTGTTGGGCTCGGCGATCGTGACCGTGTCATGCTGATTAAGCTGCGGGCGGAGGCGGTCGACGAACTTCTCCGCACTCGCCTGGCTATCGAGGGCGGCGAAGACCGTTGGCCCCCAGGAACTCTGGCCGACGCCGCGCACGCCAAGCCCGCGAACCGTGGCCACCAGATCTGCCAGACGCGGCGTGGCGAAAGGACCGCCTTGCCGTGGCGCGAAGCACATGCCCGCGGCATGACCATAGCGATACAGGCTCTCGCTAAATCGTTCGAAGTCAACAGCCTTGAGCGCCGGCAGCATTTCGCTGGATAGTTCTTCCAGCAATGCCGCAGTCGTCGTGCGCGGCACGGGCGGCAGACCATCAAAGGCGCCGCGTTCCGCCTCGCCCGACAGTCCGCAATCGCCGAGCAGCCGAATGAGCACGAATCGCCATTGGTTTGGCATATCGAAGCGTTGTTCGAGCGGCGCAAGTAATTGCTTGCCAAACTTGCCGGTTTCCACGACCAGCCCGCCGTGCATAAAGCCATACGTCCCGACCGCCGAGCGTGCCGCTCGACCGGCCCATGTGGCCAAGACCGACGGTAGCAACGTTTCGCCGCCGCGAAATGTGTGCACCGCCTGAACGACCGACAGTGCCAACTGCGTTCCAGTGCCCAACCCCACGTGCTCCTCCGGAGCGGCTAGCACCTCGACGCGACAGGCCGGGAGCGACGACATCTCAAGAAGACCCGCATAGCGTTCGACGACAGCGCGTGCCCGTGCGGCCAATGGCCCGAACACCTCGAACCTTTCAGCCGGCGAAACTCGCAGGCGCAGTCCGGGCTGCTTAACCATCACGCCCACGCCGCCAAATTGGCGCGTGCCGGGCTGCGAGAACGACAGCAACCCAAA
>CAZUPX010000706.1:0-16476 GCA_964622155.1 uncultured Planctomycetaceae bacterium
TAATCTTGGGCGTGCGGCCGAACTCGCCGGTGACGACCAGCAAAATGTTGTCGCTCAGGCCGCGCTGGCGGACGTCCTCGATAAATGCCGACACGCCGCGGTCGACCTCGACGCTCCGCTTTTGCATGTTCTGCTTGATCTCGCGATGCATGTCCCAGCCGCCGTAGCTGAGCGTGACAAAACCGCAGCCGGCCTCGCACAAGCGGCGCGCCTTGAGCAATTGCTCGCCAAGTCCCTTGCCGTAGCGCTCGACCGTGTGCGGATCCTCGCGCTTCAGGTCAAACGCGTCCTTGGCCCCGCCCAGCACCAGATCGAAGGCTTGCTCTTCGAACTTGTCGAGCCCTTCCATCAGTCCGCTGCGATCGACCAGACTGTTCATCCGGTCCAAGCTGGTCAGCAGCATGCGGCGGTCGTCGAGCCGGTTCTCGGGCACGGCCAACGACATGTTCTTCAGCGCTTGGCCCTGCGGATCAAAAGGCGCATATGCCGTGCCGAGGAACGATGGGCCATCGACGAACACACGTCCCAAGCTGACATAAGTCGGGATGCCGGTGGTGGCGTTGTTGGTGCCGCGGACGCGCGACACGATCGAGCCAATCGCCGGGCGAGTCGGCGTGCCATTGTTATCAATGGTGCGATGATCGTAGCCGGTCATCACATAGTGAGTGCCCCCGCGGTGGCCGCTGTTGGTATGGGCAAAGGAGCGGATGATCGCCATGCGATGCGCGAGCTTGGCGATCTTGGGAAACGTGCCGCCGATCGTCACGCCGGGGATTTTGGTTTTCACTTCACCGGTCACGCTGCGATACTCGACCGGGGCATCCATCCGCGGGTTGAACGTTTCGATGTGCGTCGGTCCGCCGCCCAGCCACAGCCACACGACCGAAGTGTCTTTGACCGGCTTGCCGGCGGCCTTGCCCGCCGCCCGAGCCGCCAGCAGATGGGGCAAGGTGACGGCTCCGGCGCCCAGGGCGCCTATCTTCAAAAACTCGCGGCGCGTAGTTCCTTCGCAATCGCGATAGCCGGACCCGGTAAACAGACTCAACATGGCTCGTTCTCCGTAAGTCCCAAACGGCGATTGAACTTAAATCGGCACCCTGCCCGCTGACGGGACAGTATAGCGCCATCTATTAAACCATTCAACTTGCTTGATGGACCGCGCGGACGGCCAGCTAGCTGCAAATTTCGAGCGGGAAACCAGTGATCAGGGGTCAGTGGCTGGTGGTCAGAAACGAGGAATGATCGGTGGCGGGCACAGGGTAGTCTCAAAAGCCGGTGGCACTATCCCTAATTGTTCTGCAATTCTACGGCACTCTCTCGGCACTGTTGGTGCAGGCCCTGAAGGGGCCTGGGAGTTTAGCGGTGGGCGAAGGCCCACCGACATGGTGTCGCAATTGCGAATCAGCCGCGCAGCGGCGCAGGCGACGTCCCTTCGCCGCATGCGCGGCTCTGAGGCAATTTCTCGGACTAGGGATCGGTGGGCTGTCGCCCCACGTGAGATCCCGATTCTTGTCTGCCCAAAGCCCCGACAGGGGCGGCGGCGGTATGTCGCCCCTTCGGGGCTGGTCGGTTCATTTGCACCGACCACCTGGGGCTCGCGCCCCAGGCTACACCCCGGCGCCCCTTCGGGGCGGAGCAGCTATCACTTGCATAACGTTGTTGCGCTTCGGGTTAGTGTGCGGATAGACTCGTCCCGATTTCCAGGGCCGCAACCTGTTCCCGCGTTGGATATCCGTCGCTCGACCAGCCGCGGGTCGTGTTGTACTCGGCGATCAACGATGAGAGCCGCTCGGGCGTGAGCATGGCGGCCGGGTCGTTGGGCAGGGGATTGTTGAAGAACCGCGCGGGCAGCGTGTCTTCCGCTGCTTGCCAGCCGGCAAGAACGTTGAAGTGCTTTTTGGCGGTCACGATCCGCCGCGCCGTCTGGTGCAACTCGTCGGCCGTCGTGTCCCAGCCGGTTACCAGGTGCAGCATTTCGGCGGCCTCGGCCAGGAAATCGACGAACACGCCGCGGAGGAACTTGCACAGGATCAGCGAATCCATGATCGCGGCCTTGTCTTCGGTTTCGACCGCTGCCCGAGCGGCGTCGAGACCCGGTTGTCGGCGATCAAACCGCTCGGAAAAGTCGACCTCGTAAGCGCCCGAGCGATTGTGGTCGGCTCCGCGCGTGCCCACGGCAAATCCCAGGGCCATCGTCTGCAACGCCCGCGGCTCGTAGCCGGGCATCTCCAGCCCTTTGACCTGTGGGGCAAACGCGAGGGTATCAGCGCCGATGGCCATTGCCATCCGCCGGCTTCCTTCGGCCAGCAGTTCGCCGGTGCCTTCGCGGCGCGCGATTTCGTTGAGCGCGCGCTCCAGCGCCGCTGGATCGCCAAATCGCAGCCAGGGCGCGTCGAGCAGTCCGCGCTCGACGCATTCCATCGCAAAGGCGATGGTGCCGCCGGCGCTGATCGTGTCGATGCCCAGCTCGTCGCAGGTGCGCGACGCTGCGAGCACGACGTCGGGATCGGCGATGTCGACCATCGGTCCCAGCGCGAACAGGTTTTCGTATTCCATCCGCACGCTCTGCTTGCCATCGGCGGATTGAATGCCGTAGATGTGCTCGCAGCCGATCGTGCAGGCGGCGCAACTGTCGCGAGTTTTTTCGCGTGTGGCCACCAGTTGCTCGGGCGACAGCGCCGCGGCGCCGGCGAACGATCCTTGCTGAAAGTTTCGCGTCGGCAGCGCCCCCAGGCGGTTGAACACCAGCAGGTTGGCGGCGGTGCCCAGCTCGCGATACTTGGCCGTGGCCGGACCAAACGATTTTTCGGAAAGCCGCTTGGCAAACTGCACCAGCTCGTCCGTATGGGCCCACGGCGTGCGCTGGGTACCGCGGACGGCGATGGCCTTGATGTTTTTTGAGCCCAACACGGCGCCGCTGCCGCCGCGGCCGGCGTGACGCCCGTCATGCGAAATCGTGGCGTAGCGCACCAGCCGCTCGCCGGCCGGACCGATCACCGCAACCTGATAGTCGCTGCCAAGCTTGGCGCGCAAACGCTGCTGCGCTTCGGAGCACGTGAGTCCCCACAGATCGCCCGCATCTTCCAGTCGGATTTGGCCGTCGTCGACGACCAGCACCGACGGCCGCACGGCGCGTCCGACCAGCACGATGGCGTCGCAGCCAGATTTCTTGCCGGCCAACGCAAAGTGGCTGCTGGCCAGCGAGTCGTTGATCCGCTCGGTGAGCGGGCTGCGACCCACAACGGCAAACTTGGCCGAAGTCGTTAGCGGACTGCCGACCAACGGGCTGAACACGAACGCCAGCGGCGCGGCCGGTGCGAGCGGATCGATCACCGCCGCTCCTTCGGCCAACAAGATGTAAACGCCCAGCCCGCTGCCCCCGAGGTACCTCCGCAGGACGGCTTCGTCCAGTTCAATGTGCCGCGCCGCGGCGGCGCCAAGATCGACCCGCAAGTAGCAGCCGTGATAGCCGAAAGGTTTTGCAAATTTGGAGTTCATAGGAGGGAGATTGGCCACCGAGGTCACAGAGACGAAAACAAGATTCGTATTTTGAAGGTCCTTCTCAGTGGTCTCGGTGGCTAGGTTTCCTGTTCCCTTTTAACCTCCGGCGTCGGCCGAGAGAATCAAAAGCGAGTCACCGGGCTCGAGCACCGTAGCCGGATCGGAGACGAACCTCTGGCCGTTGAGGTTGGCCATATATCCGCTTTGCAAGCGGCCGCCGGCGACGCACTCGTCGGCCAAACGCGGAAACCGCGCCGCTAATTCGGCCAGCACGTCGCCCAGTCGCCCCGGCGCGCATTCCACTTTTGCCGTGCCGGCCCGCTCACGCGGAATGCCAAAGAGTTCGACAGTGATGGTCATGGGACAAATCGACGAATTAGCCCGAAGCGCCAGTCTTCAAGCTGCGCCTTTGGACCGCCACGTTTGCAGGGCCGAAGGCCCGTCCTGAAATAGCCAGGGGCAACGCCCCTGGACGCGATTGCCCCCGATTTCCTTGCAAGCCCCATCGGGGCGACACTCTGCCGCGGAGGGTGAAGCGAGGTTTCGCATCGAGAACCAGTGCGCCCCTTTGGGGCTTGAAAATATTGGTGATGAACGCGAACCCAGGGGCGATGCCCCTGGCTATTACAGATTGGGCCTTTGGCCCACAGTCTTTCATGTTTGTTGATGGCTCGTAACAAAACCGCAACGGCATAAGGAGCGCCAGCGAGGGTCCGTGCTCGTTCGTTCCGTCGCGATTGATTTTCATGCTCGTGTGAAGATGCCCGCGAGGCGCGGGCATGGCAGGGCGAACCTGTGGCGGCAATTCCTATTCTAGATGCCCCGTTCGGTCGGTGACAGTTCGCTCCCCGCGACTCACGGCTTTTCCACCAGCCAGATATTGCGATAGCGGACGGGATTGCCGTGATCTTGCAGATAGATCGGACCAGGGTCGGGGCCTTCGGGCACGGGCGCGGCGGTGGTTACGTTCGGCAGTGCGACGTCGTGATGGACGACAATGCCGTTATGCTCGACTGTCATCACTGCGTTTTTCACCTTCTTGCCCCCTTCGAATTTCGCCGCCGTGTAATAGATGTCGTACGTCTGCCACGATAGGGGAGGGAAGCACATGTTCAAATCCGGGCGTTTAATGCTGTAGATGCCGCCGCACTCGTTGTTCTCGCCCCGCAGGCCGAACGAGTCGAGCATCTGCACTTCGTAGCGGCCTTGCAGGTAGACGCCACTGTTGGATCGCCCCTGATCGCGAGCCGTGGGCATGAACGGCAGCAGGAACTCGATGTGCAATTGGCAACTGCCAAACTTGCGCTTGCTGGTCGCACCGGCCACGAGCAATCCGTTTTCGGCCCGACCGGGGTTGAACTGGTCTGCTCCGGTCGAAGAACCGTCGAAGAGGACAACGGCGCCTTTGGGCGGCTTGGCACCGAGGCTCGTGCTGGTGCGTTCGACCTTCGCCAATTCGCCCAGCGGCTTGTTGTCGGCCAGCGACGTGAACTTCATCACCGAGCCGTCGGCCTGGGCGAGTCGCTCTTTGCCGCGAAACCGCGCGATGCCGTCTTTCGACTCGCCGTCGACTTCCTGCTTCGGGCTGCCGTTCCAACCGTCGCCTGGCAGTCCTCCAAGATTTTCGACTGCGCGAAACTTGCCGTCTCCCAAGGCGATCACTTGCACGCCGATCTTCAGCGGGCCATTGGGCGACTGAAGCGTGCCCGAATATTCGCCCTGGATCTTGAAGTCCGGATCGCGCGGCCCGCTGACCTTGCCTTCGGCGGCGGCGGCCGCCGATTTCGTGAAACCCAACATTGCCAAGCTCACGATCACGGCCACAGCACCGCAAGAAAATCGCATCGCCAGGTTCTCCGCCAATGAGGTTCTTTGCTTCGACAAGCACCAACACATAGGTTTCTCTGCCAAGGCGTCACGGTATCAGAAGCGAGCGCGGCTGGGCAAGCCAGCAGGCCGCGCCACCTATGTCCTGAACCAAAAGCGCCCCGCATGCCCTGATGGCACGTGGTTAGCCTCTATTCCATACCCCCCTTTTTTACACCGGGCGGCCGAGAGTGTACGATTGGGCTTTGATGACCAGGGCGGTCGGGGCGGCTGCCGAACGAACACTCCGGTGCTTTCCGTGGGAGACTTCACAATGAACATGAATCGCCAAATCATCGTGCGACTGGCTGTGGCCTGTCTGGTGGGGACATTCGCGGCTGATGCGGCCCGAGCCGCGGTGAAGCCCAATGCGCTTTTCTCCGACAACGCCGTCCTGCAGCAGAAGTGCAAGGTGCCGGTGTGGGGCACGACCGACAAGACTGACGCCCTCACCGTCGGCATTGCAGGCCAGGAAGCTACGTCAATGCCCAAGGACGGAAAGTGGCGAGTCGATCTGGCGCCGTTGTCGGCGGGCGGACCGCACACGATGACCATCAGCCAGGGTGGCGACAAGCTTGAGATCAAAAACGTGCTGGTGGGCGAGGTGTGGATTTGCGGCGGCCAGTCGAACATGCAATGGCCGCTCGACAAGAGCGACGGTGGCAGCGACGCGATCGCCACGGCGGGCAACGACAAGATTCGCCTGCTCACCGTGCCGCGCCGTGGAGCCGACGCGCCCGAGAGTGACGTAAAGGCTAGCTGGAAATCGGCGGCGCCCGACACGGTGGCCGACTTTTCGGCGGTTGGCTACTTCTTTGGTCGTGACTTGCAGAAGCATCGCGCCGTACCGGTCGGGCTGATCGCTTCCAACGTCGGCGGCACAGCGGCCGAGCAATGGATGAGTAAAGAGTCGATCGAGTCGAATCCGGATTTGAAAGACATGTCGAAACCGCAAGGCGCCAGCATGTTGTATAACGCCATGATCGCGCCCTTGTCTCCGTACGCGATCGCCGGCGCGGCCTGGTATCAAGGGGAGTCGAACGCCGGTCGCGCCTATCAATATCGCAAGCTTCTTCCGGCGATGATCAAGAACTGGCGCGCGACGCTTGGCCACGGCGACTTTCCATTTCTGATCGTGCAGATCGCGCCCTACGAAGCGATCGTCAAGGAACCGGCCGACAGCGTCTGGGCCGAGATTCGCGATGCGCAGCTCAACGTGGTTCAGAACGTACCCGGCACGGCGTTGATCGTGACCACCGATGTGGGCGATGAGAAAGACATTCACCCGCGTCGCAAGGAGCCGGTGGGCAACCGCCTGGCCTTGGCTGCCCGCGCGATGGCATACGGCGAGGCAATTGAGTATTCCGGTCCGCAGTTTGAAAACATGACCGTTGAAGGCGACAAGGCGATTTTGCGATTCACGCACGCCGACTCGGGCCTGGTGGCCTCGACGATCGACGTGGGCGACAAACAGGAGACGATCAACACCGAGGACTTGTTGGGCTTCACGGTCGCCGGTGAAGACAAAAAGTTCCACAATGCGGCGGCCAAGATTATCGGCAAGACGGTCGTTGTCTCCAGTGACAAGGTGACCAGGCCGGTGGCGGTTCGCTACGGCTGGGCCGCATATCCGGTCGTGAACTTGCGGAACGGCGAGGGCCTGCCCGCGTCTCCATTCCGCACGGATTCGTTTCCAATCACGACGCAGGATAAGAAGTAGGGATCAGGGATCGGGCATTCGGGACGAAGAAAGTAGGCGCCGATCGTCTGCGACAGTTTAGTTTTCGGGTGCCACTGGCATCTTGCCAGTGCGGAGTGTGAGGTTGGCGCGCACTGGCGAAACGCCAGTGGCACACGCCTCGAATCGACGCACTGCTAGCCCAGGGCAGTCCGCAGCTCGCCGAGATCCTGGCGCAAGCGGGCGATTTCGCCGCGGACCTCCGCCAGTTCGCGCCGCAACTCGTCGACCGTTTGGTGCAGTTCAAGTTCCACGGAGCCCGACACAGCCGTTGGCCGCAAAGATGCATCTCGAGATCGCGGCGCCGCAGGGGAGTGGGCGCCGCCGGACACCGGATGGAGCTCGGCCTGGCTTTGGTGCAACGACGCTTCGTGCTGCGAGCGCACTCGTTCAAGCTCCGCAGGCTGGTACAGCGCGTGCGTCACGACGTGACCGCGACCCTCGGGCGACAGTGCGATCACGAGCCCCTTGGCTTTGAGCGCCGCGAGCACCGGGCGCAAGGCGCTCACGTCGGCGATCGGTTCCATCCGTGCCGCTCGGCCGCGCAAGTCGCCCTCGGACTGCGCGCCGCGCAACAGCAGCTCGGCCATCACCGCCAGTTCGACCTTGTCCACGCCCAGCCACTCGTACATCAGGTGCCGGTACCGCGACACGCGTCCGCCTCCTTGCACTTCGGCCACCGCGCCCACCGCCCGCAGCCGCGACAGCGATTCCTCAACGTCCTCGATCTCCACGTCCATCTGTGGGTCGCGGTTGTTCGTCTGATTGCATCCGGTGCGCAGCGCGTTGAGCGACATGGGATAGGCCTCGGGTGTGGTCTTCGCTTTTTCCACCAGCACACCGACGACTCGGCGGTCGAGTGCGGACAAGGCCGACCATCGCGGCGGCGACGCGCTTTGGGCATTTGATGCATCGCTCATGGTCAACTTTCTCCGCGCGGTTCGTGACGGGATGCGATCGCGGGCAATGCGGCAAATCTATTCGGCATGGCCGCGGGACACAAGCAGCTTCAGCCGGTCGGCGGGCGGATTCGGCCCCATAGCCCCAGCTTGGCGCTCCTGGTAAAACGGCAAGGTCGGTAAGCCCCAGCGCGACGGATGAAGGAGGTCAAAACGACAATGTTGCTCAATGTGCTGGCCATTCTGGCCGTTCCGGTGTTTGTGCTGTTGAACGCCTTCTTCGTTGCAGCCGAGTTCAGCCTGGTCGCGGTGCGCCGCACGCGGGTTGATGAGATGGTCAATCAGCGCCGCGCTGGCGCCGGCGCGGCCCGTTACGCTGTCGAGCACTTGGACGACACGATCGCGGCCACGCAGTTGGGCATCACGCTGGCCAGCCTGGCGTTGGGCTGGATTAGCGAGTTTGCGATGGTGCAGCTCGTCTTGCCGCTGTTCGAATCCCTGCCGTTGCAGCAGGCGGTGGTCACGGCACACGTGCTGGCGTCGATCACGGCCTTCACGCTGATTACTTTTCTGCACGTGATCCTGGGCGAGCTGGCGCCCAAAGCCGTCGCCCTGCAACGACCCGACGGTGTGAGCCTGTGGGTCGCCCGGCCGCTGTTGTGGTTCGCATTGGTCATGCGGCCGCTTATCGTAGTGATGAACGCGATGGGGAACGCCGTGGTGCGGCTGTTGGGCTTTGAACCACTTCGCGGACATGAAATGGTCCACTCGGTCGACGAGCTGGGCCTGATCATTGAGGAGACTCGCCGGGCGGGGGTCTTGCCGCGCGACCAGGCGGAGTACGTGCGAAACGTGTTCCGTCTGCCGGCCAAGCTGGTGCGAGATTGCATGGTGCCGCGCGAGCGAATGGCTGCGCTTGAGCTGAAGATGCCCGAGCAGAAGATTCTGGAGCGCGTGCGCGATGGAGCCCACACACGCATGCCGGTGTATGAGGGTAATCCAGACAATATTGTCGGTATCGTCAACACCAAAGACCTCTTTCACCTGTTCAGCCTGCGGGGCATGGTCGTGTTGGACGACGCCACGTATCCGCCGATTTTCGTCGATCCGGACAGGCCCATTTCGGAGGTGCTCCGCCAATTTCGCCGACAGCGGCGCCCGATGGCCGTGGTGCGCGACGCGCAGGGGCAAACGCTGGGCCTGATCACGCTGGAAGATATCGTCGAGGAGATCGTCGGCGAGATCGAGGACGAGCACGATCCGCTTCCGCGCTGAGTCGGCCGGGCAATTGAAATTCCGCTCTCGCGCAACAACTTTTCTATGCGCGCCCATTGGTCAAAGCTTGCCTATCCTATGGGCAAGGCCGCCGATGATCGGCGACGCTGGTTTTGCGGTCCCGCGGCTCAGTATCAGAAAAATCCCTGCCTTTGCCCGTTCTGAGCGTTATCCGCCAGCAATGACCGCTGTCGCGCTGCTCTTGGCACGCATGTTGCTTTCGTGCCCGCCCGTCTCGCGTTAGGCGATGCGAGATCCCATTGTTTGGCGCTGCGCTCGCGGTGCGCGCGTGGCTTGGTCGGCGTCCCTTTCAGCAAGCGGAGTGGTGCTATGAAATGGTTTTTTCAACGACGTGCGTTGGTTTGGCTGTTGATGTGTTGTCTCGGGCTGGCCGCGGCGGGAACGCTGCGCGCCGTGGCCCAGGATGAGAAGAAAGAGGAGCCCGCTGCGGCGGCTCCGGCTGCCGAAGTGGCGGCGGCACCCGCGCTGCCGCCGGTGCCCGAGTATTTCTCGGGCACTAATCCGGCGGAGGGGCCCGCGAAGTGGCCCGATCCGACTGGTGCCAATGCCGGCTATTGGACGACCCCCTCACAGGGTCCGGTGGGCGACGGCGATCCCACCGCCAAAACTGTGCCCGAGCTTTACGACCGGATCGCCCACAACCTGTATTCGATCAACATGGTATGGGTGTTGGTCGCGGGCTTTTTGGTGATGTTCATGCAAGCGGGTTTCGCGTTGGTCGAGGCCGGCTTAGGCCGCGCCAAGAACGCGTCGCACACCATGGCCATGAACTTCATGATCTATCCGCTGGGCTGCCTGGCCTTCTGGGTCTACGGCTTCGCGATTGGCTGGGGCAACTGGTTCAACGGTCTTGTGCCGGACGGGTGGTACGCCTCGCTGGGTCCTGGCCTGTCGCTGTTGAACGACGGTCTCGGGATCGGCGTCCTCGACCCGGCGAACCCGGAAATTTTCAAGTACGGCCTTCTGGGAACGAAGGGATTCTTCTTGAGCGGCGTGGAAGATGTCAGCGTCATGGCACTGTTCTTCTTCATGATGGTGTTCATGGACACCACGGCCACGATTCCCACCGGCACGATGGCCGAACGCTGGAGTTGGAAGAATTTTTGTTTGTACGGACTTTGGGTCGCGCTGCCATATTGCATCTACGCAAACTGGGTGTGGGGCGGCGGCTGGCTGGCGCAAGCCGGTAGGAACTGGGGACTGGGCCACGGCGCGGTTGACTTCGCCGGCTCGGGTGTCGTGCATGCCATGGGCGGTATTATCGCCCTCGCCGGCGGACTGGCGATCGGACCGCGAATCGGCAAGTTCGTCAAGGGAAAACCCCAAGCACTCCCTGGTCACAACATTCCGATGGTGGTGCTGGGCACTTTTATCTTGGCGTTTGGCTGGTTCGGGTTCAATCCGGGCTCGACACTCGCAGGTACGGACCTGCGTATTTCGTTTGTCGTGGTCAACACGATGCTGGCCAGCGTCACGGCCGCTTTGGCTTGCATGACCTGGATGATGCTGAAGGGACTGAAGCCCGACACGTCGATGCTATGCAACGGCATGCTCGCCGGATTGGTGGCCATCACCGCGCCCTGCGCCTTTGTCGATAGCTGGGCCGCCGCCTTGATTGGAGCCATCGCCGGAGTGCTGGTGGTGGAGAGCGTTTTCTTCTGGGAGCGCATGGGCATCGACGACGTCGTAGGCGCCATTTCCGTACACGGCGTCAACGGCGTCTGGGGCCTGATCTCGGTCGGCATCTTTGCCAACGGCAAGTACGGGGCTGGACCCCTTTTGCCTGACGGCACATTTGGCGCCGGATGGAACGGCGTGGCCGGCGAGCGAGGCGTCGCTGGCGCGCTGTATGGCGACACAGGCCAACTCTGGGCTCAGTTGCTCGACTCGGCCGTTGTAATCGTATTCGGATTTGCCATGGCTTACGTGTGGTTCAAGTTCAGCAACTTGATCACGCCGCTACGCGTGTCGAAAGAGGTCGAACTGGAAGGACTCGACGGTCCGGAGATGGGATGCCTTGGCTATCCCGACTTCGTGCTGCGGGGCCACCCAACCGACGGTTGATGCATGGTAACTTCTGGTGGTCCCGGTTCGGCCGACGTGGGACGGTCGAGCCGGGACGCCAGGAAGCAGCGACCCTCGGGCATGGCTTGTGTCTGGCCCGATCTTCGCTCAAGCGAGTTCGTCGCCACTGAGTTTTCGAAGGATCTCTGGCTCCGCCTAGCCAGAGGGACGCCCCAACGGCTTGGGCGGGTCGCTAGTCGGCCCGCCCAAGTCGGGGTTGCCGTTTTAAATGGCTCTTAGCCACCGAGAACTCCGAGGTCAGAGAGAAACTCGACGGCCTGGGCTTCCTCGTAGATTGACTCAAGGAGTCCGGGCCCGAGCGTGCGATGCACCTCGATCGCGGCACCGATAGTCCGTTCGATCAGCTCGTCATTATCTTCCATTCTCAAAGTCCTCTTTGTGCTCGGTGGCTAGACTTCTCGGTGGCTAGACTTCTGGCTTCGCGACGCCGCGTCGACGCTCATCCCGACGGCACCGTCAATGGCCTGCCGTTGTCCGTGCGACCGATCCCAAACCCAGTCCGCGACTAACGCCAGTCAACATGATCCATTTCGATTGCGACTTGCTCACGCCGTGCTCCATGAAAGGCTGGTGGTCATGGCGCGGGTGATTTTAGCGGACGCGTTGCCGGCGCGGTGGCGATAGAATGACGCAGGTCATCCACCGCACGAGATGTCGAGAACTCGCGTCCCATGGAACTGTTAGCTGCGCTATTGTTGATTGTCGTGACGGCGGCAGGCTGGCTTCTGCAGTTGCTGGGGTTGGCGGGCAACTGGCTGATTGTGGCCGCCGCCGCTGTTTACGCCTGGTGGGTGCCCTCCGACGGGCGCACAGCCATTGGCATCGGCACGCTGGCTACACTGTTGGCCTTGGCCATCGCGGGCGAAGTGGTTGAGTTTGCCGCCGGAGCGGCCGGAGTCGCCAAAGTCGGTGGCAGCCGCCGTAGCGCCGTGTTGGCACTTGTGGGCTCGGTAGTCGGAGGCATCATGGGACTGTTCGTCGGGCTGCCCATCCCGGTGGTCGGCTCATTGGTGGCCGCCGTGTTCTTTGCCGCCGGCGGAGCGATGGCTGGCGCGGTCCTCGGCGAGACTTGGAAGGGACACGATTTCGATCACAGCCTGGAAGTCGGCAAAGGAGCGTTCATCGGCCGCGTGCTCGGCACCTTAGCCAAAATGATCATCAGCTCGATCATGGTCGTAGTGACGCTGGTGGCGCTGATTGTTTGATCTTCCCACTACCCTCGCGGGAGAGGGTGGCCCCGGCGCGCCGGGACCGGGTGCGAGGGATGCACTGTTTGTTGCAAAGTGTCCTTGCAGCGCACCCCCTCATCCCCAACCCTTCTCCCACGACCATGCTTCGCATGGTACCCGGAGAAGGGAGAACGGATATCACAGCCGCGCGAGAAACTCGTCGAACGCCCGGAAGAACGCCGGGGTTTGCGGGTCGTTGTGGTCGCCGCCGGGAATCACCACCAGTTGCTTGGGCTCGTTGGCTGCCGCGAACAGCTTTCGGCCTAGGTCCGTCGGCACGATCGTGTCGGCGTCGCCGTGGAATTGCAACAGCGGCCCGTGGTAATTGCCGATCTTGGTCGCCGAATCGAGTCGCGTGCGCATCAGCAGTTTAGCCGGCAGCCAGCGATAATGAAATGACGCCACTTCGGGCAGCGAGCTGAACGTGTTCTCCAAAACCAAACCTCGCGCGCCATCTCGCCCCGCCAGGTCGACCATCACCGCGCCGCCGATCGATTCACCAAACAGCACGATCTGCGACTCGTCAACGCCCGCTCGCCTGGCCAGCCACGCTCGGGCCGCACGGGCGTCGGCCAGCACACCAGCTTCCGATGGCTTTCCCTCGCTCCGACCGTAGCCCTGATAGTCGAAGATCATCACCGAAACGCCGAGCCGGTGGACCATCTCGCCGACAACCTGGGCCCGGTGGCTCAAGTTGCCGGCGTTGCCGTGAGCAAACAAGACGACCGCCCGCGGCTCCTCGTGCGCGACATACCAGCCATGCAGCTTCGTGCCATCGGCCGATTCGAACCGGGCGTCTTCAAACTCGAGGCCCGGCGGATTCCAGAAACCGTCGGGATAGACCGACGGAAAAAAGATCAGCGAGTTCTCGAAGGTCATCATCAGTAGCACCAACACCAGATAGCCGACAATCACCACCTTTGCCAGTCGTAGCACGCGCCGACCCAGATGACGACCCGCGCTAACCGCCTCGGGCCGCTTCTCGGACGGTTGTGCCTGCGGCTCGCTCAACGTGGTCCCCTCACGACTTCGCCAATTATGCCCGAGCGTCGAATAGCTCGTCGACCACGCGGGCGCCGGTCACGACGCTGTCGGTCAGCGTCTCGTCGCGGCCGTGGTGACGATAGGTCAGCCGGTTGTGGTCCAAACCCAACTGGTGCAGGATCGTGGCGTGCAAATCGGCAACGGTGACCCGCTTCTCCACCGAACGATAGCCGACGTCGTCGGTGGCGCCGTGGACGTGGCCGGCCTTGAATCCGCCGCCGGCCAACAGCAGGCTGAAGGCGTTGCGGTTGTGATCGCGTCCCGAGCCGTTTTGTGACACCGGCAATCGGCCGAACTCGCCCGTCCACAGTACGATCGTGCTGTCCAACAACCCGCGAACTTTAAGATCCTTCACCAGTGCGGCCGACGGCAAGTCGGTCTTGGCGCAAATGGCTTCGTTGTCGGTCTTCACGTTGCCGTGAGCGTCCCACGGCTGAAACTGCGGCTTGACCGGCGGCATGACCTGCACGAATCGCACACCCAGCTCGACCAGCCGCCGCGCCATCAACAGTCGCGTGCCGTAGCCCTGGGTTTCAGGATTATCGAGTCCGTAAAGCTTTCTGGTGGCTTCGGTCTCGCCGGCCAGGTCGAGCGCCGCCCCGGCGGCAAGCTGCATGCGCGCGGCCAACTCATAGTTGCGAATGCGGGCTTCAAGCTCCGATTCCTGCGGATTGCGGCGATAATGTTCCTGATTCAGTTGGGCCAGGAAATCGAGATTGCGCCGCTCGGCCGTTGGAGTGATCGGGTCGGGCCGCGCAAGGTTCAGCACCGGCGCGCCCTTGGTACTCACCTCCGTGCCGCGGTACTGCGCACCAATCCAGCCATTTTGCCAAAGCAGAGTGCCGCTTGTATTGTAGCCGTCCGGATCGCGCAGCACGATGTAGGCTGGAAGGTTCTGGTTCTCGCTGCCCAAGGCATAGCTGATCCACGAACCCAACGCCGGCCGGCCCGGAAAGACTTTTCCGGTGTTCATCAGCACCAGTGCTTCGGTGTGATTGTTGTGCTCGCTGGCCATCGAGCGGACCAGGCACACGTCGTCGGCGATCGTGCCGATGTGCGGAATGATCTCCGAGAGCTCCATGCCGCATTGGCCGCGATGGTGGAATTTGAACGGAGAGCCCAACAGCTTGTTCGACTCGCTGCCGGTTTGGAACATCTCGACCTTCGTGCCGTAGACCTCTCCCTCGCGGCGTTTGAGCTCGGGCTTGGGATCGAACAGCTCCATCTGGCTTGGCCCACCGTTTTGCATGAGCATGATCACGGACCTGGCCGGCGCCGGAAAGTGGCCCCGCTTGGGGCGCAAGTCGCGTCCAGCAGCCGCCTCGTCGGGCGTGGCCGCCAACAGTCCTTCCTCGCCCAACATCGCAGCCAGCGCCAAGGTGCCCAATCCCATGCCCGAGGTGGCCAGCAACTCGCGCCGTGTCAGGGTGCCATCGAAATGAGAATCAAACATATCGAGGTCCACCTGTGTGGTTACGGTGCGTACAGGAACTCGTTGGAGCTGAATAGCATGTGGCACAGGTGGGCGAGCGCTTTTTGTCTGGCTTCGGCCGGTGCCAAGTTCGCCGCCGTACCTTCCGCCAGATGCTGGCCCACAAATTCGCCGCTCG
Source organism: uncultured Planctomycetaceae bacterium (assembly GCA_964622155.1). GTDB lineage: Bacteria > Planctomycetota > Planctomycetia > Pirellulales > PALSA-1355 > CAZUPX01. The sequence goes on from CAZUPX010000706.1 coordinate 15,269, forward strand.
AGGTTGCCTCGGATGTCGAAGGTCCGCGACCTAGCGCAATGCGGAACGCCAGCTCGACTTGTTTTGCCCCTGATTCTTCGCCGGCTGATACGATGACGCGGCGCGCAAAGGCGTCGGCCTGCTCCAGCACGAACGCGTCGTTGAGCATGGCCAACGATTGGAGGACGACGGCCGATTGCTGCCGCTGGGGACAGTTGGTCGACATGGCCGGCTGGTCGAAGACGTTGAGCATCGACAGGTGGTAATTTCGCCGGGCAAGTACGTACAAGCTGCGCCGCGATTTGGCAGACGCCGGCAGACCCTTCTCTTGAATGACGACCGAACCGTCGGCGCGCGTTTCGAGCGGCAGAGGCGGCCCGCCCAGGCTGCGATCGAGCTTGCCGCTGGCGGCTAACATCGCGTCGCGCACGATCTCCGCCTCCAGCCGCTTGAGCGGCATGCGATCCAAGACCGCTGGGGTTGACGCGGAATCTGAAGTGGCTGACGCCGAAGACTGGCGGTAGGCACTGGAAGTTACAAGCATCCGGACGAAGGGCTTGATCCGTCGACCGTCATGCACGAAACGGCAGGACAGCCATTCGAGCAGCTCGGCGTTGCTCGGCCGCGAGCCGGAGTTGCCAAGGTTCTCGGTAGTCTCGACAATCCCGCGACCGAACAAGTGCTGCCAGACGCGATTGACCAGCACGCGCACGGCCAAACCACCCGCCGGCGAATTCCAGTCGGTCAACCACAACGCCAGCGCCAGGCGCCGGCCGCTCGATTGGCCGATTGGTTTGCCGATGCTGCCGGCTAGCGATGCGATTTCGCCGGTCGACTCGCCCCTCGACGAACACAGGACCGTCAAAAACCCAGGCTCGACGATTGGACCCGGAGTCAGATGGTTGCCGCGGCGCAGCAGACGCGTCTCGGGCGGCGGTCCGACGTCGTACGCAGCCTGAATCGAGCCCCAGGTTCGACGCGTGCCGTTCAATTGCCCGATGCGACTGTCGGCCCCTGTCAGCCGTGCCTTCTCGTCGTCGCTCAAGGCGGACGACACCTCAGCGTCGGAGACTTTGATGGCCGCCTCGAACTTCAGCGCCAGATACTTTTGGACCTCGCTGCGCTTGTTGGCCGGCGTTTCCACGGCCGTCTTGGTGTCGGCCCGGATCGCCTCGGGCAGCGCTGCCAGCTTGGCTTCTTGCAGTCGCTGGTGGTGCGGGCGGCGGACT
>CAZUPX010000707.1:0-2788 GCA_964622155.1 uncultured Planctomycetaceae bacterium
TGTTGTTGGCGGGTACGGCCATATTGTTGTTGCCGTGTACGGCCCTATTGTTGTTGCCGTGTACGGCCCTATTGTTGTTGCCGTGTACGGCCCTATTAATGTTGGCCTTCACGGCCGCAACGCCCGTTTCCAGGGATTGAGCGATGAGCGACTTTCGCGTCGAACGCGATTCGATGGGAGACGTGCGCGTGCCAGCAAAGGCGTACTACGGCGCTCAGACGCAGCGTGCCTGCGAGAATTTTCCGATCTCCGGTCGCAGGCTGTCGCCCCCGTTGGTGCATGCCCTGGGCCAGGTCAAGTACTCGGCGGCCGTCGCCAACCGCGACCTGGGCAAACTGACCACAGGCGCCAAGCCGCTGTCGTCCGAGCAGGTTGAGGCACTATTGAAGGCGTGCACCGAAGTCGCCGAAGGCAAGTTCGACGATCAGTTTCCCATCGACATGTACCAGACCGGCTCCGGCACTTCGAGCAATATGAACGCCAACGAAGTGATATCGAATCGGGCCATCGAGTTGACCGGCGGCGACCGCTTTCGCCCCGAGAAGCCGATCCATCCCAACGATCATGTCAACATGGGACAAAGCACCAACGACATGTTCCCTACCGCGATTCACGTGGCGTTGGCGCACGGAATCACGCACGAGTTGATTCCCGAACTGGTGCGCTTGCGCGACGTATTGGCCGACAAGGCCGCCAAGTGGGACCACATCATCAAGATCGGCCGCACGCACTTGGCCGATGCCACGCCCATCCGCTTGGGCCAGGAATTTAGCGGCTACGCGCGACAGTTGGAGCTGTCGATCGAGCGGGCCAAGGCTGCCGTCCGGGCCGTGGCCGAGTTGCCCGCCGGCGGCACCGCGGTCGGCACGGGCATCAACACCCATCCGAAGTTTGGCGCCAAGGTGGCCGAAGTGCTCAAGGACAAGACCGGAGTCGCGTTTGTCGAGGCGGCCAATCACTTTGAGGCCAACGCCAATCGCGACGGCCTGGTCGAAGCGAGCGGCCAATTGCGCACGATCGCCGTCAGTTTGTTCACAGTTGCCAACAACATTCGCTGGATGGGCAGCGGCCCGCGCTGCGGATTCTTTGAAATCATGCTGCCCGACCTTCAGCCTGGCTCGTCGATCATGCCCGGCAAAGTCAACCCGGTGATGTGTGAAAGCATGATGCAGGTCTGCGCTCGCGTGATCGGCAACGACCAGACCATGGCGTTTGCGGGCGCGGCCGGCGGCAACTTTGAGCTGAATATCATGATGCCGGTCATGGGCGAGACGGCTCTGGAAAGCTGCCACTTGCTGGCCGGAGCCACTCGGGCGTTTGTGGACCTGGCCGCAATAGGCATGGAAGCCAACGCCGAGGCGTGTGGGGACTCAATCGAAGGCAGCCTGGCGATGGTCACCAGTCTCAACCCACACATCGGCTACGAAAAAGCGGCCGCGCTGGCCAAGGAAGCCTTCAAGACCGGCAAGACCATTCGTCAGCTCTGCCGCGAGCAGAAAATCCTGGACGAAAGGGTGCTGAACGAGGCGCTCGATCCGCGCCGCATGACCGAGCCGCACGGGTAGGCCGTAGACTGTAGGCCGTAGGCTGGAGATACGAAGACCAAGGGGCTCGCTGGACTGATTCACTGTCCCCGGTTCCCTAACTCGCGAACAAGGAGGTTCACGATGATAGGCATTCGAACTCTACGAGTCGCCGTCGCGCCGTTGGCGCTGGTGACGGTGCTACTGGGGCGCTCGACGGCTGCGGAGCCGAAGGCCCAGGTGCTCCCTTTTGCCGAGGATGCAAAAATAGCTCCGCGCCCCAAGGCACCAGCGGCCTCCAAATCGGCGCCGATGCCGCAGGGCAAGCCGAGCTTCCAACCGCGGTTCCGCTCGCCGAATGTCCGCCAGACGACGCACGACGAGCCATCGGAGTCGGCCTCTAAAGCCGAGCCGACCTCCGAGGAAGCATCGGGTCCGAAGATTGAAGCGGCGCAAGTCGAGCCGGCCGTGCGTACCCCAACCGCCAAGGTTCCGGCAAGCGCGAAGGGAGACGGCAACCCCAAGACACTGATCGACGAGGCGTTTGCCAAGAGCAAGAACGCGTCGACCGACGCCGAGTACACCGAGATCATCGAACTGTGCCGCAAGGCCCGCGGCGCGGGGATCAAGAAAGCCTACGAGGACTATTGCAACCGCCTGTTGGCTTGGGCCCATAATCGCCGCGGCGAAGCTCGGGCCGAGGCCAAGCGCGAAAGCGACGCGATGGCCGATTTCGACGCTGCCGTCGCGCTCGATCCATCGGCCTGGCGGCCGGTGCACAATCGCGGCGTCAGCTATGCGGCACAGGGCAAGATCAAGGAAGCCATGGACGATTTCAATCGCACGCTGGAGTTGAACGATCGGTATCCCAACGCCTACTTCAATCGCGGTCAATTGCGATATACCGAGCGCGACTTTCACGGAGCGATTGACGACTACACGACCGCGCTTGAGTTGGGCAAGCCCGACGCCGCGATCCTCAGCAATCGGGGCCACGCATTCTTTCGCCTGGAGCGGTTTGGCGAGGCGCTGCGAGATTACGCTGAAGCACTGCGCGTTGACCCCAATAATCTGTCGGCACTGATCAACCGAGGCGAAGTGTACTGCGACCTGGGGCGTTACGGCGAGGCGGCCGCCGACTACCAGGCCGCTATCAAGGCCGACCCCAAGTCGGGCCGCGCCTATCAGTCCGCAGCTTGGCTCATGGCCACCTGTCCCGACGAGCATTATCGCAACAAGAAGCTGGCGATCGAGGCCGCCGGGCG
>CAZUPX010000708.1:0-6407 GCA_964622155.1 uncultured Planctomycetaceae bacterium
GCCGCGGCTCCTGGTCGACGGCGCAAGGAGAGTTGATGCGAGCCGCCGGCCGCAATCATCTGGTGCGGTCGGGAACCGTTGCCCTCGCGGCCTTTCTTTTGATCCTGGGCCTGTCGATTGGCGGACCGATTGTGGCGCTGCGCGAGGCCAGCCTGAAGCAAGACGCCGAGCAACAGCGACAGGTCGCCGAAGCCGAGACGCAGCGCGCCGAATCCGAACAGGCCAAGGCCGTCGAGTCCGCCAACGAGGCACAACGCCAGAAAGAGACCGCCCAGCGACTCCTGTACGCCGCGCGCTTGGATGCTGCCAAGCGTGCCTTCGACGCTGGACGGCTGGACCAGACACTTGGCGTTCTCAAAACCATGCTGCCCGACTCGGGCGAAAAAGATTTGCGGGGGTGGGAGTGGTACTACCTGAACCGCCAATGCCATCCCGCGCTGCGGACGATTCAGCTTTCGGCCGGCGAACCGACCGCGACGGCCCTTTCACCGGACGGCCGGACAATTGCGGTGGCGTTCGCGACCGGAGACATCGAGTTCTGGGATTTTGAGAGCGGAACGCGTTTGGCCCAATTGACGTCGGCGAGCAAAAAGGTCAAACAGGTTGCATTCTCACCCGACAGCTCTCGATTCGCGACCGGCGACGACGACGGCGGCGTCGAAGTATGGGACGTTGAAAAGGCGGCAGCCCTATGGCGCAAGGCGAGCCATCGAGAAGCGGTTACCCAACTGGCCTTTAGCTCCGACGGAGCCACATTGGCCAGTGGGGGCAAAGACCGCGGAATCTGCATTTGGAATGTCCAGTCCGGCGACCAGTTGGCCACGCTCCGCGAAGATTTCGGAACCGTCGCTTCGCTCGACTTCGACGCGGCCGCAAACCGCCTCGTATCGCTCAGCGAACGACTTCGCAGTGCGTCTGGCAACGAGCTGAACGGTCGCCTCGCCGTTTGGGATCTCAAGGAATTCAAGCTGCAGGGATCCATTGAAGTTGACCTTCGGTACCGCAAGCAGGGTAAGGTGTTCTTCGGAAGGAGCGGCGGGATGGTCTTCGCGGCCGCATCGGGCGGCTCCGGGACTTCCGACGGGCGGATGTATGCCTCGGTCGACGTGTCGATCTATCGCATCGACGAGCAAGGAAAACTCTTGCCGTTCTCCGTCGCATCGAGGGGTGCAGCAGCGCAAGAGGAAGCCTCGTTGGCGCGCGAATTCGATGCGCCTGCTCGTGATTCGCTGGTGCAAATCGTCGAGGGGAGGCATGTCTTCGGTCCGGCTGATTCGGGTCGTTCCTTAGGCAACTACTATTCTGACAGCGGACCGAACAACGCCAGCCCAAGATTCTATCTTGGTCTGAGTCGGGTGTTTCCCAGCTCTGTCGGCGAGCTGGCATTGGTCGCGCGTCATGGCGATCGAGCGGCTGCGATCTCCAAGGATCGAACCATTTACTGCCTCGACAAGATACACTCTAGCTCGTCTTTTAGTTACACCGCGGTGGCCATTTCGGCCACTGCGGACTGGGCGCGAGGCCGACTCTTTCTCATTCCGAGCTGGTATCAGTCAACTATTCGCGTGGTCGATGGAATGCACGGCGACACGATCTTGCAATTCAACAATCCGCGCAGAATGTCGACACCGCTGGAAATCAGCTCCCGCGCGAGCTTGCTGGCATTTGGGACCGACGATGGTCGGCTTTGCATCGTGAACTCCGATTCTGGAATCGAACAAGCCTCCTTGGAGGTCCATCGAGGAACGGTTACTGCGATTTGTCTCAGCGACGATAATCGGTTTCTGGTTTCCGGCGGCGAGGATGGCTGCGTCCAGATTGTAGACTTCGAGAAGCGATCCGTTGTCCGCACGATCCAATCGCCGCACGGCGACGTTACGAGCGTCCGTGTCTCACCGGACGGTCAGCGCCTGGTGTACGGACATCAGAGTGGGTCGCTCGTGCAGTCCAGCATGCATTCTGACGAGCCGGCCGTCGAGCTTGGTAAATTCGCCGCGGCGATTACGTGTCTGGACTTCAGCCGCGACGGCAAGTTGCTGGCGGCCGGTGTCCAGGATGGAAAGATTCACGTCTGGGAAGTCAGTTCGAATAAGCCACCGCGCAATTTTGATGGACATGTGGCAGCCGTTACCGACGTGGCGTTTGTGCCCGGCCAGTCGCGGCTCGCATCGTTCGGCGCCGATGGCAAACTGCGAATTTGGGACGTGACTGCGGGGGTCGAGTTGATGTCCTTGTCCGGCCGAGCAGACGCGTACTCGAGAGGCCAACGGGGGAGATCGCTGGCGTTCGCTCCTGATGGCCAACGGCTGGTATGGGTCAACGCAATGACGCAGTTCATGGATGTCTCGGAGGAAGATGAGGACGCCAGGATGGCGCGGTTTGTCAGTGGCGAATTGTGTGCACGCGAAGGTGATTTTGAAAGGGTCAAAGCTGGGCTGGAGCAGCGGCGGAATTGGAATGACCAGATGCGAAGCCACGCCGTCGCATATGCCCGGCTCCGCGCCTTGTCCACCGAGCAACAGTACTACCGCTGTTTGAGCGTGATCAGGGATGCAAGCGCCATACGATTGGCGACCAGTCTTCGTCAACGGGACCCAGACAACCGCGAATATCAGCGATTGATGGCGCTCTCGTATTGCACGGCAGGTCAAGCCAGCGAAGCGTTGCCGTTGGTGGCAACTGGCGCAGCCGCACGCGAGCGCGTGGAAATGGAGCTTCGCACGGCGGTGCTCCTGGAGTTGGGGCAACTCGAAGAGGCCGTGAGAATCGCCGGCGACGTCCAGGAATTCCCTTCAGCCGTGGATAGCGAACGTCGCACGGCTGAGCTGACGGCAATCCGGACATCTATCGCGATGTCACTGGCAAAAATCGTGCGCGAGGCCAAACAGACCAAAGAGAGCACAAGCCCAGCCAGCCCGGCACTCGACGAAGTAATTCTTAAGTTTCTCTGGGTTCCAGACCTGCCCACGGACGTCCTTCTAACTAGCTTTGGGACTCTGACTCAAAACCATCGGTGGGCAGACATGGCTCGGGCGGTGCGCGCTGGCGGCGACGAAAATCCTCGGGGCACTGCACTTTCCGATTGGAATCTGGCAATGCTCGAGTTGGCGGCTGGTAATCAAAAAACCTATGTTGCACTCTGCCAAAAGATGCTCGATCAATTTGCAACCGATCGTAGTCCGGACACTCGTTTTATAGTAGCGTTTGCCTGTATACTGGGCCCGGATGCCACCAAGACGCCCGAGCGGATCGTCGCGCTGGCCGAAGACGTGGCGATGCTCGAGAAATGGCATCCCGGCAAGCGCACCGTGCAGGGAGCGGCGCTGTTCCGTGCCGGCCGACTGGCTGAGGCAAAAAAGTTGCTCGAGCAGGCATTGACGATGCACGGCTTTGCCAGGACCATCGCTAAGGAGCGCGCGGTGGAAATTCTGATTAGCGAACTTTGGTGCCGCATGTATCTCACGCTCACGTACTTTGGCCTGGACGAGCATCAGAAGGCGGGCAAGAGTCTCGAATCGTTGGATCAGGTGATCACCCAGATGGGCGCCCTTCCGAAGCAAAACGCGACCGCTTCGGTCGGTTACTTCTACCCTTGGATCCCGCCCTGCATGGTCGAAATCGTGAAGGTCCAGGTAGCCTCGTTACGCGAACAGTTGGGCGTGCCGGCGCCCGAGCAAACAGCGCCACGCCAACCCGACGCACCTGTCGCGCCGCAACAGCCTCAGTAACCCGCAGGCGCCGCCGGCAATCAGCAGTCGTCTCATCAAAACGCAAGCATCGTCGCGTTGACAGCCTAGGGGGGTATCCTACAATGATACGTTTTCCCCTAAGACAACCCTCGCCCCAGGAAAGGTTCTGCCTCGCGGCCGCCAAGGGAGCCTTTCTCAAGCTATTAATCCTGATCAAAGAGCTCCCGGAGGCTCGGAGCACTGACGTTGTTGACCCCCACTGAAAAAGCCGACGTCCTGATCGAGGCGCTAGGATGGATCCGGCAGTTTCGCGACAAGGTGACTGTCATCAAGCTCGGCGGCAGCCTGCTAGACGACGTCGATTCGTTGCGGCACTTGCTGGTCGACGTCGTGTTCATGGAGACCGTTGGCATGCGGCCGGTCGTGGTCCACGGGGGTGGCGTGGCCATCAACCGGGCCATGGACGCGGCGGGCCTGACACCGCGATTCATCCAGGGCCGGCGCTATACCGACGAGGCCACGCGCGACATCGTCGAACTGGTACTGGCCTACGAGACGAACGAAAAAATCGCGCAGCGGATCGAGGAGTTTGGGGGCCGCGCGGCCCCGCTCAATTTTCGCACCACCAACGTGCTGTTTGGCGAGCATCTGGTATTGGAGGACGAACACGGCAAACCGATCGACCTGGGCGCGGTGGGCATCGTGACGCGCGTCGACCGCAGCACGATCCTGAACCTGTGCTACGCCGGAACCGTGCCGGTGATCCCCTCGATGTGCTTGACCGACACGGGCGAGAAGCTGAACGTCAATGCCGACACCGCGGCCACCGCGGTGGCCCAGGCCCTGGGAGCCGAAAAGCTCATTTACCTGAGCGACGTCAATGGCGTGCGGGCCCGCCGCGACGAGCCGGCCACGCTCATCAACTCGCTCACCGCCAGCCAGGCCACACAAATGATGCGCGAGGGCACGATTGAGAAGGGAATGATCCCCAAGGTCGAAGCCTGCCTCGACACGCTGGGCAAAGGGGTCCGCAAGATCCACATTCTAGACGGCCGCGAGCGACATGGCTTGTTGCTGGAAATTTACACGAATAAAGGGGTGGGAACCGAGATTATCCGCGATCCGCAATAGCTGAACCCTCGTCGCCGAGAGCTTGTCTGTACGAGATTGCGTCCGGTCCACCGCACACCCTGACAATTGGAGAACCTGGCATGGCTACCGCCGAGGCGACCATGAACAATGCCGAAATCCTCGAGATGTTCGAGCGCTACGTCGTTCCCAACTACCGTCGCTATCCGGTGGCTCTTGCGCGCGGTGAAGGTTCGTACGTCTGGGACGTGGCGGGCAATCGCTATCTCGACTTCTTTCCCGGCTGGGGCTGCAACCTGCTGGGCCATTGTCCGGAACCTGTAGTACGCGCCGTGCAAGAGCAGGTGGCCACACTGATTCATGTGCCCAACACCTGGTACACCGAGGCGCAAGGCCGCTGGGCTCAATTGCTTTCCGATCGCAGCTTTGGCGGACAGGCCTTCTTTTGCAACTCGGGCACCGAGGCCAACGAGGCCGCCATCAAATTGGTGCGGCTCCACGCGCCCAAGGGTCGCTACAAAATCATCACGTTCGAAGGAGGCTTTCACGGCCGCACGCTGGGAGCCACTGCCGCCACGGCACAGCCCAAGTATCACGAGGGGCTGGGGCCGCTGATGGCCGGTTTCGTCTATGCACCGTTCGGCGACCTCGAGGCGGTCGCTCGGCTGGTCGACGACGAGACGGCGGCCATCATGGTCGAGCCGGTGCAGGGTGAAGGGGGCATCAACATTCCGCCCGAGGGCTTTTTGGCCGGATTGCGGCGCATTTGCAGCGAGCAAGGTCTGTTGCTGATATTTGACGAGGTGCAGACCGGCTGCGGACGCACCGGATCGTGGTTCGCCTATCAGCATTTCGGTGTCACGCCCGACGTCATGACTCTGGCCAAGGCCGTGTGCGGCGGGATCGCGGGCGGGGCACTGTTGACCACCGCGGCAATTGCCCCCAGCTTACGGCCTGGCATGCACGCGGCGACGTTTGGCGGAAATCCGATTGCCGCCCGTGCGGGAATTGCCGCGATCGAGATGATCGAGCAGGAGAACTTGTTGGAAAACGCCCGCCAGTTGAGCGAGGTGTTTCGCTCGCGGCTCGTGGCTTTGCAGGCGGAGTGCGACCTGATTCGCGAAGTCCGCACGTTGGGCATGATGATTGGCGTCGAGTTGTCGATCGACGGAACGCCGGTGGTTCAAGGCTGCATCGACCAGCGACTGCTCATCAATTGCACGCACGGCACGGTCCTGCGCCTGTTGCCGGCCATGAACCTGACCGCCCAGCAAGTGCACGACGGCTGCGACATCATGGCCAAGGTGCTCAAGCAGCAGACTGGATAGCGTGAGCCAAACGATGCGGAACTTACTCACTCTAGCCGATCTGAAGTCTGCTGAGATCGATCGCATCTTCGCGATCACCGAGGATCTCAAAACCAAGTATCAGCAAGGCCGGCGCGAGGCCCTGCTGCCCGGTCGGGTGATGGCTTTGCTGTTCGAAAAGCCCTCGCTGCGGACGCGCGTCAGTTTCGAGGCGGGCAGGATCAGTCTGGGGGGCAACAGCGTGGTTCTGGGGGGCGACGGCGGGTTTGGCGCGCGAGAGAGCGTGGCCGACTTCGGCCGCGTGCTGAGCCAATATGTCGAC
>CAZUPX010000709.1:0-7380 GCA_964622155.1 uncultured Planctomycetaceae bacterium
GGCGCTGCGCAAGAAACCGGGCGAAACGCGGGCGACGGTCGGCTGGGGCAACGACTATAGCACTCCCGGGCGTACCCAGGCTGGATTCAGCTTGGTGTTCTGCGCTCTGATGGGGGTTGGATTCATGCTGACAGCCGTGCAGTCGGCCTTCGACACCAGGCGGTATCGCAGCACGTGGAAGCACCACCTGGCGCCGACCGTGGCGGTGACCGCGCTCTGGGTGGGCGGGCTGATGTTGGCTCACTTCGTCCGATTTGTTCCCAACGGCGCGAGTTGGAGGACAACTCCTCAGCAAGAAGTGCTCGCGGCCGCGACCACCAGCCAGGTCGAAACGCGCCTCAACGAGTGGGCAGGTCCGCACGGATTTGTCGTGGGCAATCGTCGATACTGGAACGTCCAGCAAGTCGTGCCATCAGCCGACGGCAACGACATCACCAAAGCCACCGTGCGGATGGTCGAGCTGCGGCCTTCGAATTGGAGGAGCCGCTGGCGGGTTACTTGGGGACCGGTATTACAGCCGTTGCCGCCGATGAACGTCACTTGCGTCTCTCTCGATGACAAACCCGATGCCTATCTTTCGATCCAGACCGGCATGTACGCGATTGGCACGGGGGAAGACACCAAGTGGCTGGCCACGATCAAGAGCCTCGAAGAAGCCGTGAGTGCTGAACAATCCGATTAGCGGGACGACTTCCAATCGTGCCCGCCGCGCGCCTTACCGCACCGGCATCTCGTCGCCCTGGTCGGGCTCGGACAGCATGTTGACCTCGTGGTGCCGGGATTCGTGCGGTTCTTCGCGCTCGACCAAGCGCACGCAGGCGTTCCACCGTAAGACGGCGTCGTCGTTTCCCGCGGGGCTGATGGCCCCCGCTCTTTCATATGCGCGCATGGCCTCGCGAATCCAGCCTAGGGCGACGTGCACGGGCACGGCCTTGGCGAGCAGGGCCCGAGCCCAACGCTCGTGGATGATCCCCGCGTAGTAGTGCCGCTCGTAAGGGTCGCCAAGTCGTTCCAGGACCCGCGTTGGCTCCACGACGTCGACACTGGGTGACTCGCTGAAGCCGTCGGTCAGCGCCAAGAGCAGCGTGACCAGGGCCTCCTGGTTGTCGGGCTCGACCCGGAGCACGTCGAGGCAGATGCTTTCGGCCTCCGACGGCTCGTTGAGCAGCCGGTATCGCTCCGCCTTCACCAAGGCCCTGGGAATTGCCGCTCGCGAGATGTGTTTGAGTTCGAACATTTTTGATACCTGTAGTGAGACGACGTTATGCAAGTGCTGTCAGAGGCGGGAGCGAGGCATTGTGGGCCGAAGGCCCAACCTGTAATAGCCAGGGGCACCGCCCCTGGACTCGGTGTCCCATGAAACAAATTTCAAAGCCTCAACGGGGCGCTCTCAAGTCGCCCCGTTGGGGCTTGAAGCGCACGTATATTGTCGGTCCCAGGGGCGATGCCCCTGGCTATGACAGGTCGCCGCGTTGCGGCTGCAAACAGACACAGCGGCACCCATATTGCTACTTCCCAAGAAAAATACGAAACAGCGCCTTGACAGGGTCGTAAAACCTGTCGACTACGCGCTCTTTGAGCGGGATGATGGCGTTGTCCGTGATGGCGATGTGCTCGGGGCAGACTTCGGTGCAGCACTTGGTGATATTGCAAAGGCCGATTCCAAACTGATCCTTGATGAGGTCCAGCCGGTCCCCGTCGTCGAGAGGGTGCATTTCAAGCCCGGCCAGGCGAACCAGAAAACGCGGGCCAGCGAACCTGTCTTTTGCCTGGTGGTCGCGGAGTACGTGGCACACGTCCTGGCACAGGAAGCACTCGATGCACTTGCGGAATTCCTGGACGCGGTCGGCCTCGGCTTGCGAGAACCTGGGCTCGGGGCCCTTGCGCAGCTTGAACGGTGGAATCCTTTTGTTGACCTCGAAGTTCCACGAAACGTCGCACACCAGATCCTTGATTACCGGAAAGGTGTGCATCGGCCGGACGCTGATAGGCTCGCCCACCGGATAGCTGTCCACGCGATCCATGCACATCAGCTTCGGCCGGCCGTTGACTTCGGCGCCGCACGATCCGCAGCGGCCGGCTTTGCAGTTCCAGCGCACCGCCATGTCGGGCGCGTGCGTCGCCTGCACCGCATGTACGGCATCGAGCACGACCATGCCCGGCACAAGTGCCACCGGATATTCGAGCATCTCGGCATGCTGAGCGTCGCCTCGATAGATCTTCAGGATCACTTCCTCAGCCATGCTCGCCCCCTTGCACGATTTGTTTCAGTTCGGGAGGCATTTCCGGAAGGGGCTCAGGGACGACGGCCATTTGTTCGCCCTGCTTGCGAACAATCACATTCAGCTTGCCCCAACTGGCATCGGAGTCCGGAAAATCGTCCCGCGTGTGCGCGCCGCGACTCTCTTGCCGCAGCAGCGCCGCTCGGGCGACCGCCTCGCTGACGTCCAACATATTTGCCAGGTCGAGTGCCAGGTGCCATCCCGGGTTATACTGGATCGTTCCGCCAATCTTGACGTTTGCGGCGCGCTGGCGAAGTTTATCCAACTCGGCCTGTGCCCGGCGAAGCTCCTCTTCATTACGGACGATGCCCACGTCGTTCTGCATCATTCGGCGAAGCTCCTCGTGCACCGCGTAGGGGTTAACGCCCTCGGCACGCTCGAAGGGCGCCAGCGCCTGTCGCGCCGCCGCGGCGACCTCATCTTGATCGACAACGGGGAGCGATGGCGTGCTCTGCGCGCGCTCGGCGGCGAACTCACCGGCCCGCTTGCCGAAGACCAACAGATCGGATAGAGAGTTACCTCCCAACCGGTTGGAACCGTGCAGACCGGCGGCCACTTCGCCCGCCGCGAAGAGTCCCGGGACGGTCGACTCCTGCGTCTCAGGATGGACGCGGACACCTCCCATCATGTAATGGCAGGTCGGGCCGACTTCCATCGGCGCGGTGGTGATGTCGACGTCGGCCAGCTCCATAAACTGGTGATACATTCCCGGGAGCTTCCGCTTGATCTCCTCCGGCGTGCGGTACGATGCGATGTCGAGGAACACGCCGCCGTGCGGCGAGCCGCGGCCTTCCCGCACTTCGCGGCGGATGGCGCGGGCCACGACGTCGCGAGTCAGCAACTCGGGCGGCCGGCGGGCATCGGGCCGGCGTGCCGCGATCACGGCTTGCACCCAGCGATTCGACTCCTCTTCGGTTTCCGCGAATTCACCCGCGTAGAGTTGCGGGACGGAACCGAACATGAATCGCTGTCCCAAGTTGTTCTTGAGCACACCTCCCTCGCCGCGGACCCCTTCTGTGATCAGAGTGCCGCGCACGCTGGGCGGCCAGACCCTGCCGGTGGGATGAAACTGCACGAATTCCATATCGATCAGGTCGGCGCCGGCCCAGTATGCCAAGGCCTGACCGTCGCCCGTGTATTCCCAAGAGTTCGAGCTGATTTCCCAGCAGCGGCCGATGCCGCCGGTGGCCAACACCACGGCTTTGGCTCGGAATACGATGAATCGGCCGCTTTCGCGCCAATAGCCGAAGCACCCGGTAGCTCGTCCCCCATCGGTCAGCACTCGGCGGATCGTGCACTCCATGTACACGTCGATTCCCTGATGCACTCCCTTGTCCTGCAGGGTGCGGATCATTTCCAGACCCGTGCGGTCGCCCACGTGCGCCAGCCTGGGGTAGGTATGGCCGCCGAAATTGCGCTGCAGGATTCTCCCCTCTTTAGTCCTGTCGAAGACGGCGCCCCACTCTTCCAGCTCGCGCACCCGCTCGGGCGCTTCTTGCGCGTGGAGTTGGGCCATCCGCCAGTGGTTGATGAATTTGCCGCCTTTCATCGTGTCGCGAAAGTGCACCTGCCAACTATCGCGGCTGTCGACGTTGGCCAACGCGGCGGCGATGCCCCCTTCAGCCATGACCGTGTGCGCCTTGCCCAACAGCGACTTGCAAACCAGCGCCGTCCTGGCCCCGCGCGCACTCGACTCGATCGCGGCGCGCAAGCCCGCGCCGCCGGCACCGACCACAACGACGTCGTATTCGTGCGTCTCGTATTTGTCCATGCCGTCAAAAGATCCGCAGGTCAGTCAAGCGCCCCGAGGCCGCCATCCACACGTAAAAGTCGGCAAAGGCCACCGAGAACAGGCTCATCCAGGCCCACAGCATGTGATTGCGTTTGAGCACCGAGACGCCTGTCCACAGCCGGTATCTCGCGCCCCCCAGCGCCACGCACGAGAAGCAGTCTACGTTACCGCCCACCAGGTGACGCAGCGAGTGGCACGAAAACGTGTACACCGCCAGCAGCGCGACGTTTGCCAGCAGAATCAGCGTTCCGACGCTGATCCCAAAACCATCCGGCCAGATGCAGCTATAGACGATGTCGGTCGACAGAATGACCAGGAAGATGAGTGCCAGATACATGAAATATCGATGCAGATTCTGAAACAGGAGCAATCGAGTCTCGCCCAGGTAGCGGTGACCTCGGGCCTCGCCCACCGCGCAGGCTGGAGGGTCGAGAAAATAGGCGCGGTAGTAGGCTTTGCGGTAGTAGTAGCAAGTGACGCGGAATCCGCCGGGGGCCCACAGGATCAACACGGCCGGCGAGAGCCACGCGGGCAGCCACGGCAAAACGATCAGCGGGGAATAGAACGGCGAAAGCAAGTAGGCGTGGTCCGGAAGGACTTCCGTGCCTTCGCCCAGATGATAGTCCACATTCGAAAACGCCCGCAGCGTGGCATAGACGATGAAGGCCCCCAGCCCAAGCGCGGTGGCCAGCGGTCCGACCCACCAGGCGTCGGCTCGCTGAGTTGCGCCGAGCCTGGCGCCGTCAACCGGTGCGCTAATGCGTGTCGCCAAAGTCAAACCCTCCGCCCCCGATGCGTTGTGCACTATATACTGCCCCTGCCGCGCACGGTCAATCATCGGGCCACGGGCCGCGAAGTTTTTTGCGGCCCGAGCAAATGGCGGCGCGTCGGAATGCTGAGCGCCAGAGGACCGCGGCTTGCCCGAAAACGCCACAGCGAATTGGCAGAGTTGCCCTTTGTACACCGGATGCGACGTGAGATTCAGTTCGACAACCGGCTCCCGACAACTCAGTTGCGTCGACGGCGGTCCATTGCTCTTGAGTCATGACGGGTCACTCCGATCCGAGAGTCCGCCGAATGCGCCGCCGACGCGCTGCCAGGAGTTGAGAGCTTAACGCGGACACGCACGAGATCCACGGCGATTCCCTCAAGCCGTGAATTGTGCGGGTAGCTTCGCGTCATGCGCATAGACAACTTTTTTTGGAGCGTCGTTCGCGCCGGCAGCCTGGTTGAAGACGCGCGAAAATAGCGGGTGGATGCACAACGGATCATCGCCACGCAGGTTGAGATCCTCGTCGAAGCTGTAATTGAACTCACCCTCAATGTACGTCCCGGTTTCGCGAACCACTCGTCCCAATGCCCCGATGCCAATGAGTGTCCGGCGCAGGTCCTCGTAATCGGCGATGTAATCCGCGGTCTTGCCGTGCCGGTTATAAACCAAGTGCAAGTCGCCGTTACGAAAGCGAAATGGGAGCTGGGGCAGGCAACGAGTGCAGGCCGCCTCGGCGCCGGGGTATGTGGAGCGATACGCAATGAAGATTTCCTGGCACAGCGTATTTTCGACGTCCTGGATACCGCTTAGGATCGCTTCCGGTTCAAACTTCACAAACTTTCCGTTTCCGGTATTGACGCGATTGCGGACGGCAATGCAGTTCAAATACATGATGAACTGCCTGGGCAGCAATTGCGTGTGTCGCAGCACCATGGCAACCGGGTCCTCGAGTACTCCAAGGTGGCTCTTGACCTGATGCGGCATCAAGCGACGCCAGAAGTCGCGGACGCCGTTCCGCGCCGTCAATTTGTACAGACGAAACTCACGCGCGTATTCTTCCGGGTGGTAAAGTCGTAAGTAATGAAGAAACCGTCCGGCTCCGATCCGCAACAGCTCCTCGGCCGACCAGTGTACCAAGAGCTTATTCTCAAAATCCTTGTTTGGATTGTCGGATAACTGCAGGTACACGGAGTTCTTGAGCTCGGCCGGCAAGCAACATCGCAGCATGTACGGCGAACCTGTCGAATGAAATTCCGCCTGACACCGTAGCAGCCCTTTAAGACTCTCTCGATTCGCCTGTGTCTCAAGCTTAAAGTCGTCCAGAGAGTCCATCAAAATAATCGCGGAGGTACTGCTGTGGTTGAGGTAGTCGGTGGCGGACCGCTGTGCCTCTCGAAAGCCGACACCGCCAAATTGCAGAAGGTTGATAAAGTCGGCCGCGGCCTCGATCGCGTCGTCATCGTGGTGTTCCGCCGCACGATCTCGCAAGCGCCGCGCTAACTGGCGCATCGCGAAATAAGGATCGACGTCGCGCGGCATCTCCAACCCGTCGAGAAACTGCGCCACAGGCACCAGCAACGGCTCCGAAGGAGCGGAGTCTCGAATCTTTGCAAGCAGGGCTGTCCAAAACAACAGATTCCAGACCTTTGAGAGACGTTCCCCCGGCGAAACGCCCACTGGGAAACCCTGCACCGTGCGCACCAACTGCTGAAAGGCGTCCGCAGCGGGGAGCTCGACGACTAGTTGCTTTTGTTTTGAGAGCATGACGCTTCGCAACAAGGCAGTCTTTCCAGCGCCTCGGCGGCCGACGATCAGACTCACCGACGGATGCCGCACCAGGTCGCAGTAGACGCGGCTATCGGTATCGAATAGCTCGCGAAAAGCGTCCTGGTCATCGATCCGTCCCGCGTTGATGGGGCCGAACGGTCGATCGTGACTGAACAGGCTACGCAGGCTCGTTTCCCGTTGGATGGCACCTGACATTTCGGATCTCCCCAACCGGCACGGCGGCCGAACAAATCTGACTGAAGCGTGCGACCTCGTGATTCTCACGCGCGCCCGCGACCGGAGCAACCGTCAGCGTACGTTTTTTATTCCCCAAGCCATCCGCACGTTGCGGCGTGAACGTCGAATTACAGGGGGAAGGCACTTGAGCTTTGCAGCCGAACAAGGGAGGATAATGCACGGCGCGGGTCATGATAGGGTTGCGGAGCGTAAAGCGAACACGATCCAAGGAGAGTGACCATGCCGGCGATCTTTCATCCGGATCCCGCCAAGTTTGGTGATGTTCGCGCGCGCCGCAGCTTTCTCCGCGTGGGTGCGCTGGCCCTGGGCGGGCTGACCTTGGGCGACGTGCTGCGCCTGCGAGCCGAGTCCAACTCGAGCGCCGCGGTCAAGCCCCGGCCAAAGTCGATCATCATGATCTTTCTCTCGGGCGGCCCGTCACACCTGGACATGTACGACATGAAGCCGGATGCCCCGCGCGAGTACCGCGGAGAGTTCAATCCGATCAAGACGAACGTGCCGGGCATCGA
>CAZUPX010000710.1:0-2227 GCA_964622155.1 uncultured Planctomycetaceae bacterium
TCGGCGCGCGGCGGCGGCACGTTCAGCACCAGCGCCTCAGACCATTGGACTTCCCACAGATATAAACCGGCAAACAGCACGCCCGTGGCCACTTCGACCAACATCGGCCGGATCCAAAAGCCGCGCCCGCGAACGGCCGCCTCACGGCTAAGTTTTAGCCAGCCGAAGATCGGCACACGATCGAGCCAACCGCGAGCAGACCACGCCGACGCGGACCAGGGACTGATCGACCGAGCGTGCCAGGCCAGCGAGTATACGCCCAGATTGACGAAGCCACCGACGACGAATCCGAGGATGACAAGGCCGAGGAGCCGAAGGGGCAGCGGAATAGCCAGAATTGCGTTCACGCGGGTTCGTCGCTCGCTTGCTTGAGGTCCCACTGCGCAAGGATAGTGTCGGCCACCTGGCCGGGCGTCCTGTCGTCAGTATCGACCTCAAAATCCGCGCACGCGCGATAAATCTCCTGCCGCGCCGTGAGCGTAGCGACGATCTCGGTTATGCCGCCTGAGGCGGTCAAATTGGGACGCCGGCTGGCGGTCGCTTGGTCCTCGGTGATCCGCCGCCAATGCGTTTCGGGCGATGCGGTCAGCCAGACCACCCTGCCCCGACGCTTGATTGCCTCACGGTTCTCCACGCGCACCACGGCGCCGCCGCCCACGGCAAGGACCACGCGATCGCGCCGGGTTAGCTCCGCGACAACCTGGCTCTCGAGATCTCGAAACGCTTGCTCCCCGTTATCGGCAAAGATGTCGGCGATCGACTTGCCGGCGCGCCGCTCGATCTGGTCGTCCGCGTCGAACCACGGCCAGCCTAGCCGCTCGGCCATCAGACGCGCGACCTCGGTTTTGCCCGCTCCGCGATATCCGATCAGGATGAGGTTCATGAGTGGTGATTGGTGATTAGTTGTTAGCACGAAGAAATGTGCCTCGTACCACAAACTAATCACCAATCACTTCCTTTAATACTTTGCCGGCCCGATAGCCCGTTTCAAGACCTCGCGCATCAGGTCGCTGGGGGCTTCCTGGCCAGTGAACAGGTTGAATTGCAGGCATGCCTGACGCACAAACATTTCGACGCCGGTCACAACCGTGCAACTCTGGATGCGGGCTTCCTTGACCAGCAGTGTGTTCTCGGGATTGTAGACGGTGTCGAACACGACCATCGACGGGCGCAGGTGATGCTTGTCGTAGGGTGTGGCATCGACGTTGGGGTGCATGCCCACCGGCGTGCAATTGACTAGAATGTCGGGCTGCAGCGAGTAGCGATTCGGCCAATCGAGCGTCTTGCACTTCAAAGCGTCGGCCAGTTGATTAGCGCGCTGACTGGTGCGCCCGGCGATGACAACTTGGGCTCCCATGCGCTTCAGACCAAAGCCGATTGCCTTGGCCGCCCCCCCGGCCCCCAGCACCAGCGCCGTCTGGTTATCCAGCGTGTCGCCGCGGCCGTAGTGTTCTTCGAGCGCCCTTTCCAGGCTATCCAAGGCGGCTTGATGGTCGGTGTTGTAGCCCACAACGCTTTTGTTGTCGGCGAACAACAGCGTGTTGACCGCGCCAATGCCCTGCATCGAGTCGTCCATCGACGTGAGCTTTTTGAGTACGGCCTCTTTGTGCGGAATGGTGACGCTCAAGCCCTTGATGCCCAGCGTCGGCGCGTCTTCGAGAAACTGGTTCAGGTGCTCGCGAGGGACGCGAAACGGCACGTATACGGCGTTGATCCCCAGCTTGCGAAAGGCGGCGTTGTGCACCATGGGGCTAAGGCTTTGGCCGATTGGATCACCGATGACGCCGTAGACCACCGTTTGGCGGTCGATATTCTCATAGTGATAGATCTCGATCATCTGGTTGAAGCTGAGTTGGCCTGGTGCCAGCGTGCGCTCGTGGTGGAATGTGGCAAACGTGAAGGGCGCGCCAAACCGACCCGCCAGAATCCGCGACGGCGTGCCGACATCACCCATGCAGATGCCGACGGTGGGGACTTTGGATCGCTCCATGAGCTTGAGCATCCGCCAGTTGTCGTGCGGCTGATTGGCCGTGGTCGCCAGCTTGATGACGTCGGGATCCATGCTCACCAGCCGGGCGTGAATCTGCTCCAGGTCGTCTGGTGTCCGGCGGAAATCGTGCAGGCTCACGATGCGCTTGGTCTTGCCATAGCGGGGAATCATGGCCGCGATGTCGTCCTCCAGGTCGACGTACTCCACCCCCTCGGCGATCGCGCTGCGCAGGAGCAT
>CAZUPX010000711.1:0-1557 GCA_964622155.1 uncultured Planctomycetaceae bacterium
CGCACTCGATCGATCAGCTCGTCGTTTTGCCGCGACAACCGGCGCGCCTTGCCCTCCAACGCGAAGACTTCGTCCGGACGGTCCGTGGTGCTATCGACCAGGGCGATCTTGTCGCCGGGCCCGAGATCAAAGTTCTTTGTCTCGCGGCGCCCCTGGTGCATACGTTCCACCTGGCCGCCACCCGCGGGAATGCGGGCCAGGCGTACGTTCTGATCGTCCTCCAAAAGAAAATAGATCGCCTTGCCATCTGCCGACCAGCGCGGCCTGGTGATGTTGCGATCCAGCGACGCGGTCAGCAGCGTTGGTGCGCCTCCGGCGACTGAGATGATCGCCAATTGATGGACCGCGTAATAGATCATTTTGCTGGGGCCCCCCTGTATGTAGGCGATCGACTTGCCGTTGGGACTCCAGGCGGGCCGGCTCTCATAAGCCGGCCGGCCGTCCGCGCCCTCAAAGGTCGTGACTTGCCGCGGCGTCGCGCCCGGCTTGGCATCGATCACGTAGATGTCGTAATTCTCGTGCCTGTCGAAATCCGCGCCGCGCTTGCTGACAAAGGCGATGGTTGAACCGTCGGGCGACCACGACGGCAGCCATTCGTTAAACTCGCCCGGCGTCAAGCACTCGCTCTTGCGCGTCGCCACGTCGAGCAGGTACAGGTGTTGGCGCTTCTTGGTGAGATACCCGGTCTCATCCTCTTTGAATTGAAACCGATCGATGACGATCGGTTTGGGCGTTTTCTTCTCTTTGCTAGTTTCGTCGCGCTGGTCGGGGTCAGGATCTTCCACGACCAGGACGAGGCGCTTGCCGTGGGGACTCCAGGCGTAATCGACGACGCTCCCCTTGAAGTCCGTGATCTTCTCCGCCTCTCCGCCCGAAGTGTTCATCAGCCACAACTGGTTGATTTCGTGCTCGGAACTGCGGTTGGAGAGAAACGAGAGATAGCGTCCGTCTCCGCTCCATCGGTGCAGAGTCTCGTTCTGGGGCGTGTTCGTCAGCCGCACCGTGCGTGCCCCGTCCCAACTGGTCATCCAGACGTCGCTGGTTCGCTTGTCGGTCTTGAGATCGTCGCTGCGAACCGTGTACGCGACCCAGGCACCATCGTGAGAGATTTGCGGATCGGTTACCTCGCGCAATTGATGGATGTCGTCAAGCACCAGCGGTCGCTTTTCGTTCTTTTGTGCCGCCGAACTGCGGGCCAGCAACGCGCCCAGACACACACCCGCAACAGCCAACATGGCGTTTCGTCGCATGGTTCCTCCTGAGTCTCCCAGACCGTGGCGCTACGAGTCGTTACTTTCGTTCCTTCCGCGCAACCCCCACAGAAGCATCAAACAGGCCGCTAAGGTGGCGGTGCCGGACGTGGTCAGGATCAGGCCGACCAGAGTCTCTTGCCACGCAGGGGCCGAAGCCGGTGCTCCGCCCGAGGTAATCGACGTCATCGAATGCGTGCCCCAGATTGCCGCCAGCAGGCTCCCGCCCCAATTTCCGTAGGCCCCATAGGCGGCCAGCCAAAATAGAACGACCAGCTCGCGCGTCGAAAGTCGCAAGCGGTGCAAC
>CAZUPX010000712.1:0-3942 GCA_964622155.1 uncultured Planctomycetaceae bacterium
CGCGCTCGAACAGGTGCGCGACGTTGCCGTGCACGTCGCCGAAGACTTGAATCTCGATGTGTCGGGCCGCTTCGATGTACGGCTCGACGAACAGCGACCCGTCGCCAAAGGCATTCTGTGACTCGCGCCGCGCGACGTCGACCAGCGACGCAAAGTCGGCCGCCGAACGCACGATGCGCATGCCTCGGCCTCCGCCGCCCGACGATGCTTTGATCAACAGCGGCCAGCCCAGCGACTCAGCCTGGCGCAACACCTGGTCGGCCGACTGGTTGCCGACCTCGATGCTCGGCAGCAGCGGCACGTCGGCCTTCTGCATCCTCCGCTTGGCTTCGATTTTCGAGCCCATGGCAGCGATGACATCGGCCGGCGGACCGATGAACGTGATGTCGGCATCGTGACACGCTCGGGCAAAGGCCGCGTTCTCGGAAAGAAACCCATACCCTGGATGAATCGCGTCGCTGGCTGTCTTGCGCGCCGCATCGATGATCGCGTCGATCCGCAGATACGACTCCGCCGGCAGCATGCCCCCCAGCGGCACGACCTCGTCGGCCCCGTGGACAAAGGGGGCGTCACGATCGGGATTCGAGCAGACCGCCACGGTGGCGATGCCCATCTCGCGACAGGTGCGCATCACGCGCCGCGCGATCTCGCCGCGATTCGCAATCAGGATCTTGTTGAACGATGCGGCCATCTGTGGGTGCCACTGGCTCTGCCAGTGCTCAATCATCCTCACGAACATCGTACTGGCAGAGCCAGTGGCACACGATCTCTGCTCCATCACATCCGAAACACGCCAAACTTTTCCGCGCCCTTTACCTCGGCCGAGAGGGACGCCGACAGGGCGATACCCAGCACGGTCCGCGAATCGCGCGGGTCGACAATGCCGTCGTCGAAGACCTGGCCGCTGGTGAACGTGGCCAGCGATTCGCTCTCAATCTGGTCTTCGACGGCCTTGCGCAGCATGGTGTCCTGCTCCTCGTTGAACGGCTTGCCGGCCGCCTGCGCCGCGGCGCGGCGCACGATGGACATCACGCCGGCCAGTTGCGCCGGACCCATGACCGCCGTTTTGCTATTGGGCCAGATGAACACGAACCGTGGCCTGTACGCGTAGCCGCACATCCCGTAGTTACCGGCGCCGTAGGAGCTACCGATCTGCAACGTCAGGTGAGGAACGGTGCTGTTCGAAACGGCGTTGATCATCATGGCCCCGTGCTTGATGATGCCGGCCTGCTCGTATTGCTTGCCGACCATATAACCGGTCACGTTTTGAATGAACAGCAGCGGCACTTCGTGACGGTTGGCAAGCTGAATGAATTGAGTCGCCTTTTGTGACTCGGCACTGAACAGCACGCCCTGCTGATTGGCCAGGATGCCGATCTCGTAGCCGTACAGTGACGCCCAGCCGGTGATCAGGTTGACGCCATAGGCCGGCTTGAACTCGTGAAACCGCGAGCCGTCCACAATCCGCGCGACGATCTCGCGCATGTCGACCGGAATCTTCAATTCGGCCGGAGCCAGGCCGAGCAGATCCTCGGAGTCGTACAGCGGCTGTTCGACGTCGCCGGCCGCAGCGGGTCCGAGCTTCTTCCAATTCAGGTTGGCGACGATGTCGCGCCCGATCCGCAGCGCATCCAGCTCGTCGGCGGCCAGGTAGTCCGAAAGGCCCGAGACCCTGGAGTGCATCTCCGCGCCGCCTAACTCTTCGTCGTCCGACTCCTCGCCGGTGGCCATCTTTACCAGCGGCGGCCCGCCCAAAAACACCTTGGCGCGGTCCTTGACAAACACGGTGTAATCGCACATGGCCGGGGTGTATGCCCCACCGGCCGTCGAGTTGCCGAATACCAGCGAGATGGTGGGGATGCACGCCGCCGACAACTGAGTCAGGTGGCGAAACGACGCACCTCCAGGCAGGAATATCTCCGACTGTCGCGGCAAGTCGGCACCGCCCGACTCGGTCAGTGAAATGTGCGGCAAGCGATTGGCGATGCAGATCTCGAAGCCACGCATGCCCTTCCTGAGCGTGTAAGGATTGACCGAGCCGCCGCGAATCGTGGGATCGTTGCCGCTGATGTAGCACTCGACGCCGGAGACGACGCCGATGCCGGCCACCGTCGAAGCACCGACTTCATAATCCGTGCCGGCGGCAGCGATGGGCGAGAGCTCGAGAAACGGCGAGTCGCGGTCCACCAGCAGCTCGATCCGTTCGCGGACCAGCAGCTTGCCGCGCTCGTGGTGCCGGGCGACCGATTTTTCGCCGCCGCCGGCGCGTGCCGCGGCCAGGAGCTTGTCGAGGCCTTCGAGCTGCTTGAGAACCGCGTCGCGGTTGCGCTTGAAATGGTCCGACTTCGGGTCTAGCTTCGAAGGGAGAATCTGTCGCCGCACCGATCTTGATCTCCTGACTTCGCTACGAGCGGTCGCTGCTCCGCTCATCTCCCCTCTCCCCTCGTGGGAGAGAGTGGTGAGTGCAACGAGCCGGGTGAGGGGGCCGGCATCTCAATCGACGTTTCACTTGTGCTTCGTCACCATCACCCCGGCCCTCTCCCATCGATGGAGAGGGAGAAGTGCGCGACGCCCACACACACCCTGTTACCGTGGCGGGGCGATGCCCTCGAACTTGGCGATGATGCCCAGCATGATCTCGTCGGCCCCGGCGCCGATCGACATCAGCCGCGAATCGCGGTAGTAGCGCGCCAACGGGTATTCTTCCATATATCCCATGCCGCCGTGGAACTGCATGCAAGTATCGGCGACTTCGCGCACGAGTCGGCCGGCCTTCAGCTTCACCATCGACGCCTCGCGAGTGTAATCTTCGCCCTGCTCCATAATCCGGCCGCAGTGGTAACACATCTGCCGCAGAAACTCGACTTCCGTCAACAGCTCAGTCAGCTTGAAGTAAATCCATTGGTTCTCGATGAGCGGCTTGCCGAATGTCGATCGGCCACGGCAGTACTCGATGGTCATCTTGAGTATCTTCTGCGCGCCGGCGGCCGCCCCCAGCCCGCTGATCAGCCGCTCGTTCTGGAACTGCTGCATCTGGTAGGTGAAGCCCTGCCCTTCTTCGCCGATGCGGTTGGCCACCGGCACGCGGCAGTTGTCGAACACCAGCTCGGCCGTGTCGCTGGACCAGTTGCCCATCTTCTTGAGCTTCTTCGCCACCGAAAACCCGGGGGCGTCGGTGGGAACGACGATCAACGACATGCCTTTGAATGTCGTGCCTGGTGTGGTGCGCGCCAACACGCAAATCCAATCGGCCTGCACGCCGTTGGTGATAAACATCTTGCTGCCGTTGATGACGTACTCGTCGCCCTGGCGCTCGGCCTTGGTGCGGATCGAGGCTACGTCGGAGCCGGCACCCGGCTCGGTGACTGCGACGGAGCAAACGGCATCGCCGCGGATGGCCGGCTCGAGGTACTTCTTCTTGAGCTCGTGCGACCCATATCGATTGAGGGCCGGCGTGGCCATGTCGGATTGCACGCCGATCGCCATGGGAATCCCGCCGCACTTGATCCGTGTCAGCTCCTCGGCCAGGGCCATGTTGTACCAATAGTCGGCGCCAGTCCCGCCGTACTCTTCCGGATAGGACAGTCCCAACAACCCCAGGTCGCCGGCCTTCTTGAACAGGTCGTGGGCCGGGAAGATCTCGGCTTCTTCCCACTCGTCGACGTAAGGATTGATTTCCTGGTCGATGAACCGGCGGACCGATTCACGAAAGATCTGGTGGGCCTTTGTGAACCCGGTGCCGGGAATCACTCCTGTCGTGTCCGTTTCGCGTACCGCCGTGGCCATTGGGGGAACTCCCTGGGAAGAAGAGGAACAAAAGCCGTCTTTCGAGATTCTAGCTGACTTCATTTGGAGATTCCAGACACGGATGTCCGACCGCCTGGGCAGGGTCGAAGGTTGCACGTGGCGCGGCCTGTTCGACCGCCATTTGCCCACTCTTTT
>CAZUPX010000713.1:0-4241 GCA_964622155.1 uncultured Planctomycetaceae bacterium
CCCGACAGAGCCGGCCGAGCCCGCGCCGCCTCAAACGCCCACCGAGTCAGCGGCGCCCATCGCCCTCGAAACGAATGAATCCCCTCAAACTTCCTCGGCGATTGACGCGGCCACTCTTGCTGGTGTTCAACCCGGCGTCACCACGCGCGACCAGCTTCACGCGCACTGGGGCGATCCACTGGCGGTCGAGAAGGTTGCTGGCGGCGTGCGCGAGGCTTTTGAGGTTGCCGGGTTTCAGCGAGTTCGCGCCACGATCATCGAAGGCGTTGTTCAGTCGGTCGCCATCCAGTTGAGCACGCCTGTTGGGGTCAGGTTACTGGCCAAGGAGCTGAGTTTCGACGACATCGAGCCCGTGGAGCTGTGGGACGACCGCGGTCAGTCGACCGGCCGGGTGTATCCAGAGCGGGGCGTGATGCTGGGACTTGTCCCCGACACGAGTCCGCCGCACGTGCAACAAATCAGCTTGCAGCCGGTGGACGCCGACGGGTTTTTGGCGCGGGCCGAAATCCGCCTGAGCACGCGCTATGCCGATTGCCTGGCCGACTTGAAGCAAGTTATGCAGCTTCATCCCGCCAACGGCCGGGCCCATTGGATGCACGCTCAACTGACCTACCTGGCGGGCGAGCTCGACGAGGCGTCAAAATCGATTCACAAGGCGATCGACTTGGAGCCAGGCGAATTGGAGTATCGATTGACGTTGGCCAGATTGCAGGGCGACCGCGGCGACTATGCCGAGGCCACCCAGCAACTTCGCGACATCATTGCCGACAGCAAAGCCACTCCGCTCGTGCTGGCCAAGGCCTATTGTCAGTGGGGCGACTGCGTGGCGAGTGGACCCAAGACCGACTTCAACG
Organism: uncultured Planctomycetaceae bacterium; assembly: GCA_964622155.1. GTDB lineage: Bacteria > Planctomycetota > Planctomycetia > Pirellulales > PALSA-1355 > CAZUPX01. The sequence continues at coordinate 855 of CAZUPX010000713.1, forward strand.
GCGCCATCAAGCTGCACCTGCAGGCGATCAAGCTGGCCGAGCCGCTTGCGGGCAATGCCCGGCTGGCCGTGCGCCGCGCCGCCAAGCAGTTGCTGGTCGAAGCCCACCTGGCCGTCGCTCGTGACGTCGGGCTGGGCCGTTGGCAACAAAAGTCGACTGTCCTGCCCAAGTGGCTCGACAAGGCCGACCGATTGGCTGATGAAGTGATTGCCAGCGATCATGGCGACGCACAGCTTAAGCTGCGCGTGTACGAAGAAGCCTTATCGGCGTTTGCGGGCATGACCAATCCACCGGATGCCGGCCCCTGGATTCGCGGTGCCACGCGACTGGGCGCGACGACGCTGGAGGAGGCCACTGATCCGGGTTTCAAGGCGCGAGTTGCCTGGCAACTGGCCGTCGCGCTGTGTGACGCCGTGGAAATCGAAGCCGCGCGCGATCGCGCACCGCAAGCTTTGGAGTTGGGAAAACTGGCGATTGATTGTTTTGACCAGGGAGATATCGCCGGCCGCGAACTCCGCGGCGGCGACTATGTGCGTGGGCGGCTTTTGTATCGTCTGGGCGCGCTCGAGGCGGTTGAGCGAGCGGATCACAAGGCGGCCGTCGCCTGGTTCGACCAGGCGCTGGCGCGTTTAGAGCGCCCCCTGCCGGCATCGGCGGCGGCCAATCGTGGTCGGCACGGCGAGATGCTGGTGAGCATGGCCATTTCATATTGGGAAGTGAGCAAGCGGGGCGAGGCGCTGCGCCTGACCGAGCGCGGGGCGAAGTTGATGGAGCAAGCGGCGTCGGACGGTCAGTTGTCGCGGCCCGCGTTGGCCGTGCCGTACGGCAATCTCGCCGCGATGCACGAGAAACTCGGTCGCACCGGCGACGCCAAGAAGTACTCGGTTCTGGCCGCCAGCTATCAAGAACAGGTTGCCGCACCAGAACCTCGCAAAAAGCCAAAGATCATCCAGGGAAACCCGGCGGTTCAATAGCGGCGAACCCTCCGGCTGGCCGCGCGCCCTACAATGAGGGTAGCTCTCCACCTCGCTTCGTCGGAGAACGTCTCGTGCTTGCGCGTCTGGCTCTTCTGTTCACACTGTTGCCGATCATCGAGATCGCCGTTCTGGTATGGATCGCCGGTCGGACGTCGCTTTGGCTCGTGCTGGGCCTGGTCATTGCAACGGGCCTGCTCGGCGCGTGGCTCGTGCGGCAGCAAAGTTGGCAGACCATGCGTCGCATCTCCGCGGATGTGAATCGCGGACAAATGCCGACGGAATCGCTCACCGACGGCATGCTGGTTTTGCTGGCGGCGCTGCTGCTGATTATGCCCGGCGTGCTCAGCGACGTGCTGGCCATCTCGCTACTGTTTCCGCCCACGCGCAGGATGTTCAAGGCTTTTCTGCGCCGCCGGCTCCAAGCCCGGGCGACGATGTACCGCTGGGAAGGCGGCGTCGACCCCGACCGCGAACGGATCATCGACGTGCGCGTGATCGAGCGGCCGCCTGACCGCGTGGAATGAGCATGTTGCGCGGCCTACTCGTAAATCGGGTCGAGCGTTGTCTTGATGTACTCCATCGACACGCGCAAGCTCTCGGGAACCGAGACGCGAATGGTGTCGAGGTCGTGGTTGATCCAGCCGCGATACTTTTGCGCGGCCAACATCTGCATAATGGCGGGAAAGTCGATCTGGCCGCGCCCCAGCTCGAACACCGAGTTGAAGAATTTTCCCGAGTGCGAATTGCCCGCGAAGCGCTCGCCGTTGGGTGACACGTAATCGTCGGCGACGGGCTTGAGCGTGGCGTCTTTGAAGTCGGTATAAACGATGCGGTCGATTGATTTCTTGTACGTTGCTTCCACGTCGCAGCCGCCCAATAGTAAATGGGCCGAGTCCCAGGCACAGAACGCGTACCGCGGGTCGGTCCCCTCCAGGTAACGATCAACCTGCCGCTGGTCCTCGACGAGCGAATCGGTGTGGTTGTGTAAGCCCATCTTCACGCCGTACTCCTCGATTGCCATCTTGCCCAGCTCGTTGACGAACTTGAACATCTCGCGAAACACGTCGGCTTCCTGATCGGCCGGCACTGGTGACGGCGGAAAGAACACCATCGCCGTGGCGCCGAACCGCTGGTGAGCCGCCAGTGCCTGCCGGGCCGCCTGGCGAATCTCGGGCTGCTTGTCGCGATCGTGATACTGGCCGCCGAACGACACCGTGGAGAACTTCAACCCGCGGCGAGCCAGTTCGGTCCCGTATTGTTCGACCGAGATACCAATCCGTTCCAGCATCGACGGAAAGCCGGTGATGCGCACGCCGTTAAAGCCGGCGGCCGCCGTCTCGTCGAGAACTTGCAATAGCAACAATGGCTGGCCAGGTGGAAACACGCGTCCCCACGAGCCGGTCGACAGCCCGTACAGGATATTGGGCCGCTCGCGGGGTGGCTGCGTCTTACTGTCGGCCGCCGTAGCGAATCCTGGCCCCAACGCGGCGGTGCCCACGGCGGTTGCGACGGCACGCAGAAAAGTGCGTCGAGTGTGTCGCATCATGGGTGTCGTCTCCAGTGTAAACCTGCGGTCATCCGCTGTTCTTGAACGGCCACAACCGCAGCGCCGTCAGTCCCAGAATCCACCGCCGGTCGTCGTCGTTGAAGAACTTGATCTCGTCGCGGTACAGGGCGAGTGCCTTGCCGTAGCCGCAGAACTCCTCAACTCCAGGCCAGTCGGTGCCCCACATCAGCCGCTGCGGACCGAAGGCGTCGTACAGTCGTCGCACCTGGTCGTGCGTATCGCGATAGGGATACTCCTGGTGCGACAAGGACCACAAGTGGCTGAGCTTCACGTAAACGCGCGGGTAGCGGGCCAGCGCCAATAATTTTTCCAATTCGTCCGGCCGGTCGATCGGCGAGTCTGCCATGTGATCGATGCATACGTCGAGTCGGTCGGCGTGTCGCTCAATGGCGCGCTCGACATCGGGAATCCGCCCGATGGGACACAAGACGCACATCGGCACCTTGAGCTCGGCCGCCCGATTCCAGATCCGATCCATCTGCGCCCGATCGTTGATCCACTCGCCTCCAGGTCCGATGCCGGGACTGAGTCGGACGCCATGATAGCCTTCGGCCGTCCAGTGGTCGAGATCGGCCGCGGCGTTGGGACTCTGAGGGTCGACGCGGCACACGCCGGCAAACTTGTCGCGATGGGCCTGAATTACCGAAGCCGTGTAGCGGCAGTCCCAGCGGTAATGAATGACGTGCACGATCACGGTCCGTTCGACGCCGTGCTTGTGCATCAGCGTCAACAGCGTCTCGGGCAGCGCGTCGTCCTTCGGCGGCTGCGTCAGGTCAGACGGCCAGGGAAATCGTGGGTCGTTCTTCCAAACGTGCACGTGCGGGTCGATGATCCGTAACGCGT
>CAZUPX010000714.1:0-4705 GCA_964622155.1 uncultured Planctomycetaceae bacterium
TACACGCGCGGCAAGGGGCAAGGGGAACAGCGGCTGCACAGCAAGAAAAGTATCGGCATCGGCGGCCATATTTCGAGCGGCGACGGGGGCGAGGATGCGGTGCCCGCGACGGCCGCCTACGAAGAAGGCATGCGCCGCGAGCTAGCCGAAGAAGTGGCCGTCGACTCGCCGCACATCGAGCAGTGCGTGGGACTGATCAACGACGACCTGACCGAGGTGGGCAAGGTACACTTGGGCGTCGTGCACATCTTCGACCTCGAACGACCGGCCGTTCGACCCATGGAGACCGACATCGTCGAAGCCGAGTTCCGCGACGTCGATTCGATCCTGGCCGACATCGACAGCTATGAATCGTGGTCGCAGATTTGCCTGAGGGCGCTGTTTGCAGACGATTGAGTTTGCAACATGTGTCGGGTGCCAAGTCCGCGCTTCGCGGACATGCCGGGTCCAGGCCTGACTCTGATTCTGCATGCCCGCGAGGCGCGGGCATGGCACCCAACAATGGAATTGCACCCAACTATTGCAATGCCTTGATCACCAGCCCGGCGACCAAGGCTCCAGCGGCCAACAGCAGCGGCACCAGGACCAGCAGCACCAGCGGCAAAGGAAACTCGGGCTGCTCTGAGTCGATCTGTGGTGTGCGGCCCAGGTCGGGTAGTGTCTCGTGATCGCCCGACGCCACCGGGTCGGTGCGCTGCGAGATCTGACTGGGACTCTCGTCGTGGGCGTTGCCGATTTCGTCGAACAGGCTTGTTTCGGTGTCGGCCATCGTCGGCAACACGGGGCGCGAGGCGCCCCCCAGCAATGTCGCCGCACCACCTGGCGCGATCGTGCCATGTACGGAATCGGTGGCCCATGGCGCCAGGCGTCGCACGACTTCGTCGGTCGTCTGGATCCGCTTGCGGCGGTCCTTTTCCATCATGGCCGCGATTACGTCGATGAACGCGTCGCCCAATTCGGGTTGAAACCGCCGCGGATTGAGCGGAATGTCCTCGCAGTGGCGGCGCGCTTTGTCGCGGCCGCTGCCGCCGGGATAAGGCACCTTGCCGGTCACCGCGTAATACAGCGTGCAACCGAGCGAGTACACGTCGCTGGCCGGCGTTAAATCGGCCGGCGCCATGATGTGTTCCGGAGACAGATAATCGGCCGTGCCTACAACGCGACCTGCCCGCGGATCGTCCGGGTCTTCGACGTCCATGAAACTCGCCAGCCCCAGGTCAGAAACCTTGGTCTTGCCTTCGGGCGTGACCAGCAGGTTTCCGGGCTTCACGTCCCGGTGCACAAGTCCGCGCGCGTGAGCGTGAGCCAGGCCCCGAGCGGCCTGGGAGATGATCGTGGCCGCGTCGGGCATCGAGAGCTTGCCGCGCAGGCGCACGAGCTTTCGCAGGTCGGTGCCGGGCACAAACTCGGTGACCAGAAAATAAACGTTGCCGTCGTGCCCAGCGTCATAGGCGCGCACCAGGTTCTCGTGGTCGAACTGGGCCTGGGCCCGAATTTCGCGGGTGAAGCTGGCAATCGCCTGGGGTGTCGAGCGGTAGCGTGGGAGCACCTTGACGGCCACGACTCGCCCCATCAGACGGTGCTCGGCTTTGAACACCTGCCCCATCCCGCCGTGGCCGATGGACTCAATGACAACGTAAGGACCGAGGCTGAATTTCGAGCGGCCGGCCTTGAGCTGTTCGGCCTGCCAGTGATTGAGCCGCCCGAGCTCGACTAGTTTGGCCGCCAAAGCGTCGTCACCCGCGTCAACACGAGTGCCGACCCGGCCGGAGGTAGCGCGCAGCTTGGCCTCGGCCTCGAGAATTTGCTCGACAGTCACCAGCCCGCTGGCCAGCGCCGAACGGCGAAAGATGGTGAGCGGCAGATGATCCACGACTACCCCAGCGAACCGCGTTGACTGCGGCGCAAACCAGAACGTGGCAATTTTAACGCACTGGGTCTATAGCACGAATTGGCCCCGGCGTCCGCTGCTCCGTAGATCCAGCATACACGGCGCGAATCGATTCGGCCAGAAAAAACGATTGACTGGCCCTAGCCGATCTTGGTTTTCAGTTCGGCTAGCAACGACAGGGCGCGGCCAATCTCGATCTTTTGCCGCTGGGGATCTTGCGGAATCTCGCGCTCGATTGTCAGCGGTCCGTGATAGCCGATGGTATCCAGGGTGCGCAGATAGCGCTCCATGCCCACGTCCCCTTCGCCCAGCGGCACTTCGGTGCCCCACTCCTGGCCGGGGCGGGCGGCCCACTTGCCATCTTTGCAATGTACGCTGCGGACCCAGCGGCCGACCTTCTGGAGCGCTTCGATCGGTTCGCCGGACCCGTACAGGATCATGTTGGCCGGGTCAAAATTGATGAACAAGTTGTCGCGCTCGACGTCGCCGATGAATCGCAGCAGCGTGTCGGCGGGCTCTTGTCCGGTCTCCAGGTGCAGCGTTTGCCGCTGCGTGCGGCAGTGATCGCAGATTTCGCGCGTCACGGCCAACACCTCGCGATACAGCGCGTCGCCGGAGTCGTGCGGCACGAAGCCCAAGTGCAGCGCGACGACGTCGACGCCCAACAGGCGGGCGAAGTCGGCGATCTCCTTCATTTCGCGAGTGCGTTCGGCACGCGTGGCCGGCGGCACCAGGCCCACGGTGCGTGTCACGGTCGGAATGTCGGCATAACTTTCGCCGGCAAACCCGCCGAACACGGCGGTAATGCGGATGCCCATCGATTCCAGCCGTTCGAGAAACCGTTTGGCCTGGTCCGGCGTGCGCGTTTTCTTCTCCGGTACGTGCAGTTGAATCGTCGGCACGCCCAGTTCTTGGGCCACCTCGAGCTTCACGCCCAGCCCAGCGTCGATACTGGCAAACACTCCCAGCGGCCACTTTTCCACGTTGTGCTCCTTCGAGATAGATCCCGGCCCGCAACGTGCCTATTGATCCACAAGCGAGGGCCATCATAGCCGGCGCCGGATGCGGCGATCAAGCTATTCAGGCCGCCCCTTCAGGGCTCGCCGGTTCATTTGCATTCGTAACCTGGGGCTGGCGCCCCCAGGCTACACTCCTGCGCCCCTACGGGGCGGGATCGTGGCAGCGTCCGTCCCGCGCTTCATGGCTTTTCACGATATCGCTTGATCGTGTCCAACGTGATCCAGACCGGGAACACGATGGTCGCCAACATGATCCCCATCGCGCAAAGCGCCGCCCCCAAAAGAACAATCGTACAGCAGGCAAACACGAAGGCGTAAAACACGACCTGTGGAAACGCGCACACGACGCACACGAGCGTCATGAAGGCAAACAACGCTCGCAGGCTGATCTGCGGAAGTCTCATGCCGGCCACCTTCGCTCAAGCCCGTGAAAAAAGACGCCTCACGACGGCTTGATTCTAACATATTCGTGATGTCGCTTGGATTGTGCGGACTCGTGTGCCGCTGGCTATGCTAGTGTTTCCTGTCGCATGACGAAGGCACGAGGGCACTGGCAAAGCCAGTGGCACACGCGCGCATCACCCTGACTTGCGGTACCGCGACAAATCCGGCTTCACGCCTTCGGGCGTTTCGTCGCTGTCGACGTCGAACCATTCCTTCTGGAACTCGATGCGCCGGTTCTCGCGCATGGCGATGTTGGTCACCAGCGCGATCACAGCATCGCCCAGGGCCACTTTTGGATGGCAGCGGGGGAAGTTCTTGGGATCGGGATTGCGGATGCACCAGGCCCAGTGTTCGAGCTCCTCGGTGTAACCGCGGCTGACGGGGCCTTCGAGCGCCTTCTTGCCGACTGCCGCCGCTTCGCCGCCGCCGCTCTGTGTGGTGTCGAGCGCCGGACCGCTCTTGCCCTTCGTGACCGAGACGCTGGTCGTCGCAGGCGCGGTGTTGCTGAATAGCATGACCTCCTGCTCGCGCTCCAGAATCAGCGTGCCCTTAGTGCCCATCACGACTTCGCCGTAACCGCCGAATCCGTTGCCGTTGATCGACGAATAGGTGACGCCGATTTTCTTGTTCGGGTCTTTCTCATAGTCGGGCGAGGGGAACTCGTAGGTCGCGTAGACGTGATCTTCGCAGTCGCGATCGAGCGGGAACAGCGAGCGTATGCCGATGGCGGTAACGGTCAGCGGCAGGGCCTTTTGCCCGTCGGAGCGAAGGCCGCTGATGAAAATGCCCGAGGCGTCGAGCTGATGGCTGCCCAGCTCGGCCATCAGGCCGCCGCCGGTGCGGTTCCACAACCGCCAACGGATCAGCTCCTCGAGCGCCGAGCGCTGCCGGCCGTCGGCCAGCGTGATCGTCTGATAGCCATGATCCTCGGCCTTGACCGCGTGATCCAGGTGCTGCAGGGCCAACTGCGAGACCTCGCGATTGTAGTTCTCGATGATGCTGTTGCGGGCGGTCTCGATGTCGCGCTTCAGGGCCGCCAGCCGGGCGATGTCCTTGCTCAGGTCGTCGATGGCCAGGCCCTTGGCCGTTTCCAGGTCTCGCTGCAACTTAGCCAGCCGCTGGGCCATTTTTTCGTCCGGCAGTGGCATCGACCAACTGTCGTGGCCGGGCATGTTGTCGCGGTGCCATTGGGCGCGGATGCTGTGAATTTCGCCGATCAACCCGCGACGGATCGTGTCAACCGCATTGTCGTACAAAATGCTGTAGTGCCGCTGATGCCCGGTGGCCAGGATCTTATTCGACTGCTGGGCGAAGCGGGCCATCTCCTTGCACTCGTGAACGCTGTGCCCCA
>CAZUPX010000715.1:0-1993 GCA_964622155.1 uncultured Planctomycetaceae bacterium
CATTTTGAGCAGCATGCTAGCTGCAAATTGCCGAGCAAAACCACGCTAGCACTTACCACCTTTGGGCCTTTTTCAACAGGCTGCTACGCTCACCAGCACGGGGTCTACCATCGCGACATCAAGCCGGCCAACATCCTGGTCGATAGCGCCGGCAAGGCCTTCTTGGCGGATTTTGGACTTGCGATGCGCGAAGAGGATATCGGAAGTGGACCGCGAGTTGCCGGCACGCTCGCGTATATGAGCCCCGAGCAGGCCGAAGGCTTGTCGCACCTGTTGAACGAGCGTTCGGACATTTACAGCCTGGGGGTCGTTTTGTATGAGCTTTTGGCCGGTCGCCGCCCCTTTGTCGCCGGTAACCGCAAGCAGCTCGTCTCGCAAATCACGAAGCGCGATCCCCCGTCTCCCCGCTCGTTCGACCCGCGCATCCCGGCCGAGCTGGAACGGATCTGCTTGAAGGCAATCAGCCGGCGGGCCGCGGAGCGATACCACACGGCCTTCGACCTGGCCGGCGATCTCAGAGCCTTCTTGCAGTCGGACAAGCGTGTCAGGGCACATCCGGCGGCGGCCGACGTCACCCCAACCCCGGCGGCGCACATCTTGCAGGCCGCGCCGGGGACTCTTCAAGACTCACACGTAGCGCAGGCCACTCGCATCGTCCCCAAAGGCCTCCGCTCGTTCGATGCCGCGGACGCCGACTTTTTCCTCGAGCTGCTCCCTGGTCCGCGCGACCGGGCCGGGCTGCCCGAAAGCGTCCGGTTCTGGAAGAACCGGATCGAGCACGGCGACACCGACGAACCGTTTCGCGTGGGCGTCATCTACGGCCCGACCGGCTGCGGCAAGTCGTCGTTGGTCAAGGCCGGGCTGCTCCCGCGATTAAGCTCGCGGATCACGGTGATCTATCTCGAAGCGAGTCCTCAAAACACCGAGGACCAGTTGTTGCGGCGATTGCAGAAAGTCTGCGGTCGGCTGCCCAAGGGCTGCGACCTGACCGACGCGCTGGCAGCGGCACGGCGAGGCCGCGGACTCGAAGATGGCAAGAAACTGCTGATCGTGCTGGATCAATTCGAACAATGGCTCCACGGGCGGGTCGATTATCGTTCCGCGGATCTGGTTCGGGCCCTGCGACAGTGCGATGGCGAGCGCACACAGTGTCTGATCCTGGTGCGAGACGACTTTTGGCTGGCGATCAGCCGCTTCATGGCGGAGCTGGAAACCGAGCTGATTCCGGAACGCAACATCGCGCTGGTAGATTTGTTCGATCAATCGCACGCCGGCAAGGTCCTCATGGACTTCGGCCGCGCCTATGGCCGGCTGCCGGCCCCGCCCGCGGCGATTGATGCGACGCATCAGCAATTCGTCGACCGTGCAGTGGCCGGCTTGGCCGACCAGAACAACCGGGTCGTGGCCGTGCAATTGGCGCTGTTTGCCGACATGGTCAAGGGCCGAGATTGGACCGGGGCCTCCTTGGACGAGATAGGCGGCGCGACGGGCGTGGGCGTGGCTTTCCTGGAGGAGGCCTTTGGCCGGTCCGCCTCGCCGCAACAAAAGGTACACCAGAAAGACGCCCGGGCCGTCCTGAAATCGCTGTTGCCCGAGTCGGGCACCGACATTCGCGGGTATGTCCGATCGCGAGATGAGCTGTCGATCGCGGCGGGCCTGGCCCATCAGCCCGCGCAATTCGAGTCGCTGCTGCGCATCCTCGACAGCGACCTGCGTCTCATCACACCCATCGACCCTGAGGGACGTCGGGCAGAAGCCGATTCATCGGCCGGCCTGGCGACCGGACAGGTCTATTATCAATTGACGCACGATTATCTGGTGCCCTCTCTGCGGGAATGGTTGACACGCAAGCAAAGGGAGACGGCGCGCGGGCGGGCAGAACTGGTGTTGGAAGAGCGCACGGCCGCCTGGCGCCACAGCCGCGCGCGCCGGCACCTGCCCGACTTGTTCGAATATCTGCGAATCCGGCGATACGTGCGCCGCGGCTCCTGGT
>CAZUPX010000716.1:0-4968 GCA_964622155.1 uncultured Planctomycetaceae bacterium
CACAAAATCGGTTCGCTGATCCATGACATTGGTCTCCGTCCAAGGCATATCCATGCCCTCCTTTCGGAGGGCCATTCTGCCTCGGCGCGCCACCCATGTCCTGAACCAACTTTGTTACCCATGTCCTGAACCTGTACCAAAAGGATGCTGCATATTCTTGAGTTCATCGCGCTGTCGAATCCGCCGCCGCTGACAATCTCCTCGTCCCTAATCCCCAACCCCTAACCCCCAACCCCTTCCCCCCATGCCGCGGTTCTTGTATTTCGATTTGGGCAACGTGATCCTGAAATTCGACCATCATCGCTCCGCTCGGCAGATGGGCGACGTGGCCGGCGTGCCCGCGGAACGGATGCAGCAGGTTGTCTTTGAGACCGATCTGGAAGCGCGCTATGAGGCGGGCGCACTCACCGATCGCGAGTTTTACGAAACGATCTGCCGCGAAACGGGTACACAGCCCGACTTTCAGGCGCTATTGCACGCGGGCGCGGAAATCTTCACGCCTAACGTGTCGATCATTCCAGTGATCGGCGGCTTGCGCGGAGCCGGATACAGGCTGGGCATCCTCTCCAACACTTGTTCGAGTCACTGGGCCTATTGCTCGGGCGGGCGCTACAAGCTGCTCGACCGGTCGTTCGAGGTTTATGCGCTGAGCTACCAGATCGGCTGTTGCAAGCCGGCCGCGGAGATCTTCGAACGAGCAGCCGCGTTGGCCGGCACGAAGCCAAGTGAAATATTCTACGTCGACGACACCGCCGGTCACGTCGCCGTGGCGCGGGCAGTGGGCTTCGATGCCGTGCAGTACACGACGACCGAGCAACTTGTCGGCGACTTGCGCGATCGAGGGGTTGAGTTTAATTATTGAAGCAGGGAGTTCGTCGGCGGGTGGCGGGTGGCTGGGGCTGAGCGTTAGCGGTGCCCCAGCCGAACCGTGCGCTCTGTGCAAGGCACCCTTCCACTCGTTCCAGCAGACATTTAAGATGAAGCATCGCTAGCGAAGTCCCGCATAAATTCGGCGCACCATCCACGCGACTTGTCCGCGGATTGTGCCGGACGCCAGGTGGTTTGAGTTGCGCCAGCCGATGCCGATCGTTCTCGATCCGATTCTGCCGAGGCGTTGAACTTGGACGGGGCGGTATGATTGAATTGAAATGCAGCGCGCGCTAGCAGGATCGGCTGGGGCACCGCTAACGCTCAGCCCCAGCTCTCCGCCCCGATAAATCACGCCGTCCATGTCAATCAAAAATCCGCGTCGCATGAAAACTTTCTTTCAAACGCTTGCAAAGTTCAAATACGAGCGGCCGAATTGTCCGGCCACCTGGTCACGTGCCGTGCATGGTTGCAAGCAGCGTGCCACAGGCCAAGATGCGACACGAACTTCTAACGAATTGAGTAACGAAATGTCATCGAAGCGCGCAAGTCGTTAATCCTGGCGGCGAATGTGCGATTGTTTTGCGTCCATGCGTCAGATAGCTGCAAGAAAAGAAGGCAGGCTTGCGAACGCCTGCCCATAACAGCCGCTAATGGAAATGATGACCTCGCGTCCCTCGACTGCGGACTTGGGCGAGCTCAGTCGAGCCGGTGAGGGTGGGCCACTTTCCTAGACGTATGTGTTAATGATGTTCTCGATCAGTTCCTGGCGTCCGCTCTTGTTGGGAGTGGCGTCGCCTTTTTCGAGCATGTACTTTTCGAGCGAGGCGAAGCTCTCCTTGCCCGATTCGATGCGACCGCCGATACCCGAGTCCCACGAGCCATAGCGCTCGCGGAGCATCTTGTCCAGGATGCCGTCAGCACGGATCGCGGCGGCAATTTTCAGTCCACGGGCAAAGGCGTCCATGCCGCCGATGTGGGCGTGGAACAGGTCCACGGGCTCAAAGCTCTCGCGTCGCACCTTGGCGTCGAAATTGATACCGCCAGGCGCCAGACCGCCGTATTTAAGCAGCGAGAGCATGCAGGTGGTGGTCAGATAGATGTCGGTTGGGAACTGATCGGTGTCCCAGCCCAACAGCAAGTCGCCGGTATTGGCGTCGATCGATCCCAAAAAGCCCTGGCTCCCGGCATACTCGAGCTCGTGCTGCATCGAGTGGCCGGCCAACGTGGCGTGATTGGTTTCGATGTTCATCTTCACGTGGTCGGTCAGCCCGTAGGCGCGGAGAAAGTTGATGCAATTGGCCACGTCGTAGTCGTACTGGTGTTTGGTCGGTTCCCTCGGCTTGGGCTCGAAGTAGAACTGACCCTTGAAGCCGATCTGTTTGGCGTGGTCGACGGCCATGTGCATGAACGCGGCCAGGTGATCGAACTCACGTTTCAAGTCGGTGTTCCACAAGTTTTGATAGCCTTCGCGCCCGCCCCAAAACGTGTAGCCCGAGCCTCCCAGTTCCTTGGTCACTTCGATCGCCTTTTTGACCTGCGCGGCGGCAAAGGCGAACGCGTCGGCGTTGGGACTGGTGGCGGCGCCGTGCATGTATCGCGGATTGCTGAACAGATTGGCGGTGCCCCACAGCAAGTTGATGCCGGTCCGGGCTTGCTCGTCCTTGAGCACCTTGACGACTTCGTCGAGGTTGCGGTGGCTCTCGGCCAGCGTGGCGCCCTCGGGGGCTACGTCGCGGTCGTGAAAGCAATAGAACCTGGCCCCCAGCTTTTCCATGAACTCGAAGGCCACATGCACGCGGTTCTTGGCGTTGGCCACGGAATCGACCGCGGCTTCCCAGGGACGCAGCATGGTGCCCGGACCGAACGGGTCGGCGCCCTGACCGCGAAATGTGTGCCAGTAAGCCACGGCAAAGCGAAAATGGTCCTTCATCGGCTTGCCTTCGACCACTTCGTTCTCGTCGTAGTGATGGAAGGCGAGCATGTTCTTGCTCTTAGGCCCCTCGAAGCGGATTCTTTCAACGTCGGGAAAAGCTGCCATGGCCGGTGGTGTCTCGTCGGTGAAAATGAGGATGATTTTGCCGCCAAACGCGGTGTCATCGTGGCACATTCACTAAGCGCGAGCAAGAGGCGGTCGCACGCCGTGTCGCACGCCGCAGCGGCCCCGTTTCAGGCCCCACGTGCCTTAACGCGCAGTCTCATCATTCAAGGGCGACGAAGGAAAACTCAACGAGGCGAGCGTCAAGAGCGCAGCGGACTGCGGGGCGCCGACGATCGTAATAGCAATTGTTCTCGGCTAGTTCCACACCGAGAAAAAGCGTCGATAGTGACGCGGCACTTCGGCCGCCGCCTTCGCCCGTTCAAACGCCAGGCGATAGATCTCTTGTTGCCAGGCAGCGGCCGGCGTCATTGCCAGCGGGCAGACGACGAAGCCATGGGGAATCGAGGCGGCTTTCATGGCGGTCACAGCAGGCTTCGGGGCCGCAACGCTGAAGCGTTGGGCGACCGATTGGAAACGGTAGATTCGATTTGCTGCCATGGTTCGCGACTCCTCGTAGCTTATTTCGTCAAGTCACAGCTAGCATCTTGTGTGAATTGCCATGACTGGAGAAATTTACCGAGATTATGGAAGACCACAGGGAGCGGGCTACCTAGGACCTTTCAGGATCAATCACTACTAAGATCATTATACAAATCGTAAATTCAGGACGGCGATCGTCAGCAACGGTCTGCATGGATGCCTATTCCCCAGCGCTGCTAGCACGCGTGTTCGCGGCGACCGGCAAAGTTTGCCACGCAAAACGACGACGAGAGTCTGCAAATTCTGTGCAAGCGGAATTGCCAGCCGTGAGTTGCAGGCTTATATTTTCGGGCGCATTGAAGCTCGGGCCGACCCTATGGATGGGAGGCCAAAAACGGATTGCAAGATGCGTGGCTAACTGGCATCAACCAGAGGGACGCAAGACCTAAGGGCCGATTGCCGACTCCACACGGAACGTTTCCGCAAGAAGGCCGACTTGAGCGGTAAAGGCAGCGGCTCTAAAGCGAAAGGATTTAGCAATGAGCAGTGCGATTCTCGAAAGGGCCCCGCTCGGGGCCACGGCATTTGGGACTTCGAGCTTTTCGGCACCGTCGCCAGCCGCTCCAGGAGCCGGAAATTGGTGCGTCGTGCCGCGTTGCACGATGAAGGTCGAGAAGTGCCAGGGAGGCCTGAAAATTCGGTGCTCCTGTGACGATGAGGTGTCCTGCGGCACGCTGCAAAATCTGTGCAAGATGCTGGCCGACGGAATGTGCAGTTGCTGCTGCACGCTCAACGGCATCTGCGTCTGCCAGTGCAACCTGGCCTTTGGCATTTGCACCTGCGAATGCACGAAGGATGGCGTGTGCATCACCTGCAAGAGCGGAGACAAGGCCTGCTGCGAATTGATCCAAGCCTGCTGCGATTGCTTGTCGCATTGCCTGGAAGCTGGCTGCTGCTGCTACGTCTCGTTCCACAACACGCCGGTCTGCTGTGGCTGCTGCTAAACGGGCCGTTGCTTGCGGTGACGAAAAACAACCGCTTTCAACACCCCGGTCCACTCTGTCGGGCCGGGGTTTTTCTATTCCGATCTTGGCGCCGGAATGTCGCGACCGTCCTGGTGGAGCACCAGTCTCGTCACCTTGCCGCCATCGTCGGTCTCGAACGTGACGGCCGCCTCAACCTCGCGATAAAAGAAGCGGTCTTTGGACTCTGGATAAACTCGCAACTTGGGCTGACCCGCGAGCTGAATAAATAACCGGTCACCCTCGCGGCTGACGGCGGCTGTCGCTCCTGTGAGCTTGTACTTGCCCACAAACGGCTCGAGCGCCTCGGCAGACAATTCGACGGTCTGGGGCAGCTTCAGTGGTTCCGCTTCGCCGTCGAGCAACAACTTGAGCACGCCGAAGCCCCACCGATCGACGTGCATACCGGCCGTATTGGGCCCTGTAAGGAATCTTGTGTCAGCTAGCAGGAATGGGTAATTTTTGTAACCTTTTCCTGAATCGGAGACTGACGCATGGATGGTTCTTTACGCACACGAGCCGAGCAGCTAGCAAGCGAGATTGCCAGCCAGGCCAAGA
>CAZUPX010000717.1:0-4828 GCA_964622155.1 uncultured Planctomycetaceae bacterium
GGATCGCGCTGGAAGCGATCCCCGGTCCGGAAGCCAACGAAGCGCTGCGTCAGGCGCTTGCTTCAGTCAAGGGCAGACTTCTGGTCGGCTCAATCAATTCGATCGGCGTTCGCCGTGACGAAAGTGCGGTCGAACCGTTGATCATGCATCTGAGCGCCCCGGACGCCGACGTCGCGTCGGCCGCGGCGGTCGCATTGGGGCACATCGGGAATGCCACCGCGACCAAAACCCTCCGAGAATCGTTGGCGGGTGCTCCAGCCAAAGTCCGGCCGGCGGTCGCTGAAGGCTGCATCCTTTGCGCCGAGCGCCTGATGGCTGAAGGAAAGACGAACGAAGCCGTGGAGATCTACGACGAAGTGCGCAAGGCTGACGTTCCCAAGCAAAAGGTCCTCGAGGCAACTCGCGGCGCGATTGTTGCTCGCAAGTCCGATGGAATTCCGCTCTTGATCGAGCAGCTCCGCTCAGAGGACCTGGGACAGTTTCGGATCGGCTTGAGCGCCGCGCGAGAGCTAGCGGGACGTGAAGTTTCCGATGCCCTGGTGAGCGAAGTGGCCCGCGCGGCACCGGCTCGAGCGGCTCTGTTACTAATGGCCTTTGCCGATCGCGACGATGCGGTCGTAACGCCGGCCGTGTTAGAGGTCGCGAAGAGCGGTCCCACGGAGGTGCGAATCGCGGCCATCGGCGTGGTCGGGCGTTTGGGAGACGTTTCCAATCTGTCCGCCCTGTTGGAGATCGCGACCGAAGCCAAAGCGGAAGTGGCGCAGGCAGCCAAGACGGCGCTGGCCAGCCTGCCGGGTGAACAAGTCAATGCGGAAGTCATTGCTCGCCTCTCAAAAGCCGAAGGCAATACCCTAGCGATTCTGATCGAGCTCGTCGGACAGCGGCGAATCGACGCGACGCCGGCTCTCGTGAAGGCGGTCGACCATCCCGACGCTGCCGTGCGCAGCGCCGCCCTGACCGCACTCGGAGCCACGGTCGCAGCCAAGGACCTTTCCGTGTTGATTTCGCAGGTCGTTTCACGCAAGAATCCGAACGATGTCAAGGTGGCTCAAGCGGCACTGCACGTGGCATGTGTCCGCATGCCCGACCGCGAGGCGTGCGCCGCCGAGCTCGCCACGGCGATGTCGCGCGCGCCGGTCTCGACGAGGTCCGTTCTCCTGGAAATCCTTGGCCACGTCGGCGGAGCGAAGGCTTTGGCGACGATTGGCGCCGCGGTCAAGGGGAGCGATGAACAGTTGCAAGACACGGGCAGCCGGGTGCTCGGCGAATGGATGACATTGGATGCCGCGCCCGTGTTATTGGACCTCGCGAAAACCGCGCCTAGCGACAAGTACCAGGGCCGTGCGCTGCGAGGTTACCTCCGTCTTGCGCGACAATTCTCGAAGTCGGACAAGCAACGGGCCGAAATGTGCCAGAATGCGCTGGATGCATCGGAACGTCCCGCCGAACAGCAACTGGTCCTCGCGGTGCTCGAAAAATATCCAAGCCCGGATGCGCTTAAGATCGCAATTAAAGCGAGGCAAGTGCCCGCGTTGAAAGACGATGCCGCCCGGGTTGCCTTGGCCATCATTCAAAAGTTGGGTGACAAAGCCGGCGACGTGCGCAAATTGGTCGCTCAGATCGAACTGGATCCGATGAAGGTGGAAATTATCAAGGCCGAATACGGCGCTGGCGACAAGCAGAAGGACGTGACCGAGGCGCTCAAGCGGCAAGTTCGCGACGCGCCCCTGATTACCTTGCCGTCGCCAAGCTATAGCACCAGCTTCGGCGGCGACCCCGTGCCGGGAACCGCCAAACAATTGAAAGTCCAATACCGGATCAACGGCAAAGCGGGCGAGGCATCGTTCCCGGAAGACGCGATTGTCATGCTTCCAATGCCGAAGTAATGGGATTGGGCGGCGACCGAGCAAGAGTAGCTCGGCATCGAGCAACAAGCCTACACGGCGCCGCCGACGGCTCTTATACACATTAGACGCCGCTTGGGTTTCGAGGGTTCATGTTGGAATTAGAAAAAGCTTCGCCAGTCGGTCGCTGCCAACGGTCAAGGTCGCTCAACCGACAATTCGCGCGAGCTGGCTGAGGTCGCGAGTCCTCTCGCTTGATCGTCAAAATCACTACACCAGGGAACCGGCGAAGGCCGAAGCAGGAGCGACATTCGCACGCTTGTGCCGTCACGGCGCATATATCTCACACGTCGCAAGATATTTCCAGACGTAGTAGCCGCCGACGATCAGAACGCGCCCGTCGTTCAATGTGATCGCACGATGCCCATTGCGTGCCTGCTTTAGATTGCCCGCATCACTCCACGTTCCCTTTTCGGGATTGAAAAGTTCAGCGGAACTTCTGGCTCCGCGCGGAGAAATTGCGCCACCCACTACAAAGACCTGGCCATCGCGAAGCACTGTCTCTGTCGCCCCCCAGCGGGCTTCCCGCAACGGTGCGACAGCGGTCCACTTTTCCGTTTGGGGATCAAACACTTCCGCCGCGCTGAGTTGCCTGTTGTCATTGAAATGGCCCGATGATCCTCCGGCGACGAGCACTCGCCCGTCGTGCAATACGGCGGCCGTGTGCCCTCTGCGGGCAGTCTGCATCGGGGCGGTTTCGCGCCAGACGCCCGTTTGGGGGTCGTAAATCTCTGCACTGCCCACAACACTTTCGTTCGGATAGGCGCTGTTTCCTCCGGTGACCAGAATGCGTCCATCTGACAGTCGTACGGCACGGTGGCTGATTCGCGGAGTGGCCATTGGACCGGTCTGCGTCCATGTTCCAACATTGTAGTCGTAGACCTCCGCCGACGGGTGTACCTCCTCCGTGATCCAGTCGATACCGCCCGCAACAAGCACGTTGCCAGAAGCAAGTTGCGTCGCGGAATGCACGCACCTGGGCACATGCATTGAGCCCGTGGTTGTCCAGGTGCCAGTTTTGTAGTCGTAGAGCTCGGCTTCATGGACGGAGCGATTCTCTGTGCCTCCTCCCGCGATGAGGAACGTGCCGTTGGGCAGTGCCATCAGTCCCCCAGGATCGACGCCATTCCGCGCAACATTCAGGGAGCCAGTCGGAGTCCAGATATTCCGTTGAGGATCGTATAATTCCGCGCTTGCCAGACTCTTGCCCGCCAGCGGATGGCCGGTGACGGCAAGTACCTTCCCATCCGGCATGAGGGCCAAGCCAGGGTACTCGCGAGTCACGTTCGTCGGAGCAGCAGCTTCCCATGTGCCGGCCGGCGCACTTGCGGCGCAAACCGATGCAACACAGACCGTAATCACGAACAAAGTTGCTGTGCTTCGTTGCATCATTGCATCCTGGCTTCTTGGTTGTGTCGCGTAACCCTACGACATCGCGCATCGTCGCGTAGAAACGCGGGCGAAACAAGAGTACCTGTATGCAGCGTCCTACGATTTATGGGGAAACCGACCCTAAATGGCGATGCGACGAATTGGATACGCGGATCACCGCCATGCTGCCTGCCCGGATCGCCTCGGGCAGTTTGGGCCACGCCTGGATCACCGCCACCAAACCGGCGTCAATTTGAGCCCGGGCGCCAAGTGCGATACAATCGGCGACTAGGGTGGCCGCGGGCTTCTACGGCTCGGAGGGAAACTGGGATGCAATCGCGTCAGATGATGTTAGCGCTGGCCGCCAGTGCGGCGACCTGCGTGAGCGTTTTCAACGTTGCCGCCAGGTTGGCGTCGGCCCAAAGTCAATCAGGACGGGTCGTTCTCGATGCCAAATTCACTTCGGTGTACGATGCCTTTATGAAAATGAACCGGCTGCAGGAGACGTTGGGTAAAGGGCAAAGCGCGTCGGAATATTGGGGTGTGTTGGAGTCCCGCCTGGGAAACCAGGCCGGCCGAATCCTGATCAAACGACCGGCCAAGGGCTTTGACGACCACGCCTTCCGCGGATGGGTGATATTCATTCGAGCATACGGTGACGCGACGAGCATCGGCAACTGTGCCGCCTGTCACAGAGTGCCTGACTTCACCGACCATCTAGAGCACAACATCGGCACCGCCACAAAGCCCATCAAGACGCCCTCGCTACGCGACGTGCACGCCAAAAGGTCGTTTTTCCACGACGGCAGCGCCCAGACCCTGGAAGAAGCCATCGCCGTCCATGTAAAAAACGGGGCAATTGCCCGAGACAATAAGCGGGCCGGTATCGAGATAGCGGTCGGGCAGATCGCGCTGACAGACGAGGAAGTGCAAGACGTGGCCGCGTTTATTCGTTCGTTGGAGTCGATCGATCGAGACAAGTTTCGCCAACACTTGGTGGACGTCGTCGTTCAGCCCGTGGAGCTTGAATTCTCGGACTAGTGACTCGATAATATCACTTCCGCGGCGTGAGTCGACTGACAGCGTTCTCTTTTTTGGGCCGACAAGAGTAAGGAGAATCGAGCGATGCGAAATATCTGGCGGACGGCGATCGCGTGGATCGCGATCACGATGAGCGCGGCCGTATCGGCCGCCGAAACTGGCAGCGTCACAGGAAACGTGGTCGACGGTTCCGGCAAGCCGTTGCGCGGCGCGATCGTTTCAGCATTCAATGAGGATCAACAAAAGAGCATCTCTGTTCTCAGCGATTCTCAGGGTCGATTCATTCTCGATCAACTTCCCCCCGAAGTGTATGTCGTACGCGCACGGCTCGTCGGCTACGAAGACACGCTCACCGAAGAGCTGGATGTTTCCTCGGGCGACAGCGGCAAGCACATCACGTTGTCGATGTCGCCGGCGAAGGACCTGTTGCAGCAGCGCACAGGCACCAGCCTGTTTGGAATGTTGAACATCGAGGACGAGGAGCAGCGGATGAGCTTCAAGATGTCCTGCAC
>CAZUPX010000718.1:0-6033 GCA_964622155.1 uncultured Planctomycetaceae bacterium
AGCAGCACGGCGATTGCGCAGGCGTAGATGATCTTTCGTATGAATCGTTGACGTTGGTTCATCTGGCCATCTCGCGCGTCCGCAGGAAGAGATATCCCACCACAAACACGGCCGCCACGTACCCCAGGCCAGAAAACACCTGCACCGCCAGCACGTCGGGCGGAATGTCGAATCCGTGGGCTACGTAGTCGACGTTGCTGAAGCGGCGATAGTCGGGCAACAGGCTGGTGACCGACTTCATGAAAAACATGAACACGCCGTCCATGGCTTGCACCACGTCGCGAGTCAGGCCCGGCTCCATCTGCAGCGTCACGTTTTGTTGCTTGACGATGCGGATAAACGACTCGACCGGCCCGCCGCCTTGAATCGTTCCGCGGGCCACGTCGAGCACGAATTGCGTGAAGAAGCCCAGCACCATCGCGGCCAGAGTCGCCATCATCGCCACCGCGCCGCTCAGGAACGTGCTGAACATCACGCCGAAGCTGGTCACCAGCAGCATCTGCAGCCAGATGCCCAGGTAGCTCTTGATGAAGTTAACGGTGAACGAGGCGTTGCTGGCCCGCAAGTAGACGTCGGCCGGCGCCACGCCGTAATACTGCTCGCTATCAAGGCACTGCAAATGGATTTCCAACTCACCGTTGTCCACCAGGTCGTCGAACAGGTCGATCGCCTTACCGGTTGGATCCAGAAGTTTGCGCGGGATGTCTCGGTGATCGGTCAAAAAGTCCTTGGCCTGAAAGTTGATCATCTGGCTGGACCGGCCCGTGCGGGGGTTCTTCAGCACCAAGCTGCCCAGAATTCCCTTCTCGATGTCCCCTTTGTAAGAGCGGAACACGCGGATGTTCAATTCGATGGGCAGTCCATCGGGATAGCGGTCGGGCGTAATGTCGTCGAACGTCCAGATGGCGGCGGCCAGCGTGCCGCCGTCGATGAAGCTGCGGTACTTCCATTCGTGGCCGACGTTGATGCCACGATCGCGCCCCTTGCCCGTGCGGTCGAGAAATCGCAACTTGCCGTAAGCCGGCACGCGCGCGGCCAACTGATCGATGGGCGGACCAACCACGTAGCTGAGGTTGTCCCCCTCGCCGCGCGGCTCGACGTGATGGTAGTGCCCCTGCACCAGATCGGTCTCGCCGGTGCCATCGGCGCGAATCGTGACCTGGTGGCGATGGTTTTGCGAGGCGCTGGTGCGTCCCGACCGGTCGCCGCTGGTGTCGTTGGCCGGTGACTTGAGTGAGGCAATCTCCACTTCGTGCGTGTGATCCAAGACACGCCACACGAAGAAGTAGCTGATGACGCCCATGATGGTCAGCAGCAGCGTGCCGATAGTGGCGAAGCCCAGGATGCGGCCCAGCACAATCTCACCCGGCCGCACCGGCTTGGTCACGATCGTGTAGATGGTGTGGTTCCTGATGTCGGCCGGCAAGCTGAAGGCGCTCAAAAACAGCGCCATCAACAGCACCAGGTAGGTCGTTGCCGTGAGCACGAAGCTCAGATAGAGCGTGGCCTGGTCGCTGCTTTTCGCATCGAGAAACCAGCCGGCGAACAGCAAGATCAGCACGAACACGGCGAACCCGACCAGCACGCGGCGCCGCAGCGATTCTTGCAACGCCAACCAGGCCAGCGCGCCGATGCGCCGCGGCGAGAGCGATACCAGGTCGCCGGCGGCACCCTTAAGCGTGCGGAACACGACGTCGCCGCCGCCCAGCGGGCCGTAGCGAAACGCCGAGACGAGATAGCCGGCCACCAGCGCGCCGACTCCCAGCACCAGCGCCGCCTGCAGATACAACAACAGGTTGGGCCAGAACCATTCCACAAAAATGGGAGGGGTTTCTTCCAGGACCATATGCGGCTAGTTCGGTTTTGTCTTGGATGCGGAGCGCGGCGCCGAAGGGCCGTCGTGGTCTTGCGAGTCGCCACGAGCGCGGCGACCGGGACGAGCCTCGCTGTCGCGAACGATCGACAGGAACAGGTCCTCAAGCGTCGTCGTCGGGTTGTCCATCGACACGAGGCTTCCGTGATGACGTTCGATGACCGCGCGAATCTCGGCTTGCGCCGCCTCGCTCAGGCCGCGGACCAAGATCTGGGTCTCGTCCTGGACTTTCAACAGACTATCGACCCGGCCAAGCTCCTTCAGCTCCCCCTCGTGCAAGATCGCGATCCGATCGCACACGTCCTCGACATCGGCCAACAGGTGGCTGCTCATCAGCACCGTCTTGCCCTGCGCTTTCAGTCGCAGGATGAGGTCCTTGATCTCACGCGTGCCGATGGGGTCCAGGCCGCTGGTTGGCTCGTCGAGCAGGATCAATTCCGGATCGTTGATCAGCGCTTGGGCCAGGCCGATACGGCGGGCCATGCCCTTGGAATATTCGCGCAGTTGCCGGCGCTTGGCCCCGTCGAGACCGACCATGCTGATCAACTCGGCCGACCGTTTCTTGCGCACCAGAGCCGGCATATCAAACAGCCGGCCATAGAAGTCGAGCGTTTCCTCGGCGTTCAGAAAGCGATACAGGTACGACTCTTCGGGCAGGTATCCGAGCCGCTCGTTCTTTTTGACGTCGGTGGCGTCGCGGCCGAAGATCAGCGCCTGGCCGCTGGTGGGAAACAAGAGGCCCAGCAGCAGCTTAATGGTCGTGGTCTTGCCCGAGCCGTTCGGGCCCAGCAGCCCGAAAACCTCTCCACGGCGGATTTCCAGGTCGAGCGCCTTGAGGGCCCGGACTTTTTGGCGCCCCCAAAAATCGCGGTAGACCTTCGACAGATTGCGGGTCTCGACAATCACCTCCGCCGCCATCGGACGCTCCTCGACAAAAGTAAGGTGACGCGGACCCGCAAATTGGCAATCCAGGCTTGTTCAGAAACCGGACGACCTCAAGGTCGCCAGACCGAGGATTTGCCGCAGGCCGATCGCGACCGGCAGCCCCCCAGCGAGACTCATCGTCCGATACGTTGCGGCCGGGTCCAAAGTTCGCACTGGATCAGGAATTGCGTTGTTTTGGGGTCGCCTGGCTGGCCTTTGGAAACCTTCAATATAGGAAATGCAAAACGGCGTTTCAAGCGCGGGAATGAGCCAGAGCGCCCGAGAACTGCATTGCCGTTGGCTGTCGAATCGGCGCAGGACTCGAGCGTTCAGGTAAATTCAGCGGTCCAAGCCGATCGTAACTTTTGCCTCGGGAAATGCTTGTTCGATTTGCCGGACCTCCGTCTCGTGCCGCCAGACGCCTGGGATTTCAATGTATAAGACGCGACCGTCACCGTATGGAGGCCAGATCAGCGGCACGCCAGTCAGCGGATTACGGGTGGGCGTCGGATGCGACGTGGTGTGGTAGGGCCCAGGCGCGCGGACGCGACCCTTGGACAATTGTTGCTTGTAGCTGCCTCCATGTAGTTCCACCCACGCCAGCAACTCTCGTCGCTGTTCAACGACCAGCAGAGTGTGCCTCCGCCAACCGAACAAGGTGCCAACGACCGCGAGCATCACGAACAGAGTTCGCAGGCTGAACCGGAACCACCGGCGTTTCGGGGCTTCGCTCATGGCGACATCTTAGCAACGGGTGACGGCACAGCGGATTTCTGCCGTAAACGCGGCCCGAGGCTTGACACCCCGGCCCGAGTCAGTAAACTGGCTCATTCTATTGATACTGAGTCTCAATTGCGAAGGTCAGGCGCGATGGGCCGCTGTTTAGATGACTCGCACGGCCGTAACTTGTTGGCCAGGCAACGTAAAGTCGAGCGCCGGCTCATCGCCCAATTGCGCTCAAGCCATCTCGCTAGTGTGCCTCAGCCGGCGCTGGTTCGCGGCGCGCGGCCTGCGTTCACGCTCGTTGAGCTGTTGGTCGTGATTGCCATCATCGGAGTGTTGGTGGCGCTGTTGCTTCCGGCCGTCCAATCGGCACGCGAGGCGGCGCGGCGCTCGTCCTGCTCAAACAACCTCAAGCAGATCGGGATCGCACTGCTCAATTACCACGACACGTTCCGCGGATTTCCACCGTCGGCGTGCCTTCCCGCCGGCGCTACGTGGGATGACTGGTCAGCACAGGCGCGATTATTGCCATTTCTCGAGGAGAAGGGCCTCGAAAATCTGATCGACTGGACCCGACCCTATAACGTGCAACCGCAGGTTTCCCAGGCGCGAATCTCGACCTACCTGTGCCCATCCGAGGTCAGGGACGAGCAACGGCCTGACGGCGCTCTGATCCACTACCCATTGAATTACGGCATTAATCTGGGGACCTGGTTTGTATACGACCCCAGCGCGCGCGAAGGCGGAAATGGCCTCGTCTTCCCCAACAGTCGAACGAGTCTTAGGACGCTGACCGATGGAAGCAGCCATACGCTGGCCTTCGCCGAGTGCAAAGCCTGGAGCGCGTACCTGCGCGACGGAGGCAATCCCACCGCCGCAGGGGCCAGCATCCCTCTGACCCCTGCCGAGGCCGTGGCGTTTGGCGGGAACTTCAAAAAAGACTCCGGCCATACCGAATGGGTCGACGGCCGCGTGCACCAGACCGGTTTCACCGCCACTTTTGTCCCCAATACTCAGGTGGTGTACAACAACGGCGGCCAGCTTTTCGACGTGGACTTCAACTCTTCACGCGAAGGCAAGACCGCCAATCGAATCACGTACGCCGTCGTCACGTCGCGAAGCCATCATCCGGGCATTGTCAACGTGCTTCTGGCGGATGGCTCCGCCCGCGCAATCGCCGATGGCATCGACCTGGCGCTATGGCAGGCCCTGGCGACGCGGGCCGGCGGAGAAATTGTCGAGCCCGAGTGAGCCTGCCCCCGGCGAACTGCCTGCCGGAAAAACCCGAAAAATACGCTGCTGGCGGCGCGCGTGCCCACGACAACCGGCCCCTTGTCGAGTACATTGCAACGCGCGACGCAAGGAGTCGGCTCTGCCCCGCGCGCGCGATCGCCCTGTCCTCATCGTCGGACTCATCCATGGCGCCAGCACCTTCGCCGAGCACGTCGCGGGAGCACGTATGCAGCCGCTAGCCGGCCCGCTCGAGGGTAATCCGGCGATCGACTTCCTTACCAGCCGCATCGACTACGAACGGACCTTGTCGGTGCCCTATGGCCAGCGAGATTTTCGCCTCGACCGGATGCACAAATTGGCCGCACTGCTCGGCAATCCGCAAGACTCGTTGCGCATCGTGCATATCGCGGGCACCAAGGGCAAGGGCTCCACAGCCGCGATGATCGAGAGCATGCTGCGGGCCGCGGGCTTTCGCACCGGACTCTACAGCTCGCCGCACTTGGATCGACTGGAAGAGCGGCTGCGCGTCGACGGCATCGAGTGTTCCGCCGACGACTTGGCCGACTTGGTCGAGCGGCTCCGGCCGGCCGTCGCCGCCTTGGACGCCGAGCCCGGTGATTTCGGACACGGCCCGACCTATTTCGAAATCATCACAGCCATGGCGCTGGTTCACTTCCAACTTCGGCGCGTCGACGCGGCCGTGTTGGAGGTTGGACTTGGGGGCCGGCTCGATTCGACCAACATCTGCCAGCCACTGGTCTCGGTCATCACCAGCATCAGCTTCGATCACACGCAGCAACTGGGCAGTACGCTGTCGGCCATCGCGGGAGAGAAGGCGGGCATCGTCAAGCCGGGCACGCCGCTGGTCAGCGGAGTGCTGCAAGACGAGCCTCGCGAGGTCATCGCTCAGGCGGCCCAGCAGCAAGGTTGCCGCATTGTTCAATTGGGCAGTGACTTCCACTTCCAATACACGCCGCCGCGCCACCTTGAAACGGCGCACCAGCGCGGTCACATAGACTTCCAATACTCGATTGCAGGCGTCGCTTTGGACCTGGCTGGTCTGGAGCTGAACCTTACCGGATGCCACCAGGCCGCCAACGCGGCGGTCGCCATCGCCACTGTAATGGAGTTGCGGCGGAACGGTTGGAATATCCCAGATTCGTCCCTGCGACAGGGTCTCGCTCAAGTGAAATGGCCCGCCCGAGTTGAAGTGATCGGCCGCAAGCCGACCGTGGTACTCGACGCGGCACACAACGTGGCCTCCGTCATCGCGCTGGTGC
>CAZUPX010000719.1:0-2899 GCA_964622155.1 uncultured Planctomycetaceae bacterium
TGTCGCCACATCATTTGCAGCATCTCCATCTCGCCGGCCGACAGCCGCGGTCCTTTTCCTTGTTGCTTCTTCGCCATGCGATTCTCCCGTTTCACGACCGCTGTCGTAGTCATTTTACTACGTTTGTCATAATATGCAAGAGGGAATTTTTGGGGTCCGTGAAAGTGATGGATACGATCCCCGCGGGGTGCCGTGCGCGCACGTGACCCACACATGCATTCCCGAGACCAGCGAGGGATGGCACCCGACAAACTCAGTGCCACGTCAACAGCTTTTCAGCCCATCGATCAGCCGGTCGATGTCGCCGGCGTTGATGTAGGCGTGCGGGCTGATACGGAGCTTGCCGCTGCGAGCACTGGTCACGACGCCCGCGGACATCAGCCGGCGTTTGAGCTCCAGAGAGTCACGGCCTGGCATCTCGAACGAGACAATGCCCGAGCGGTGGTCTCCCTCGCGCTGGCTGGAGAGCGCGGCTCCGCACTGTTGAAGCCGCTCGGAGGCCAGGTCCGTGATGTCCAGAATCCGCCGTCCGATGGCGGCGGTGCCATATTCCAAGAGCATTTCGATGCTGGCCGCCAGGCCGATAAAGCCGACCATGTTTTGCGTGCCCCCTTCGTAACGGGCCGCGTTGGGCTTGAGGTCCAGCTCGATATGGCCGTAGTCGCTTGAGCGGACGACGCTGTGCCAGCCCACGCCGATCGGCCGCAGCAGGTCTAAATGCTCGCGTCGCAGGTAAAACAGCCCCGCCCCCTCCGGCCCCAGCAGCCACTTATGCCCGTCGGCTGCTAGAAAATCGATCGGCGTGGCTTTGACATCCAGCGGAAACACTCCCAGACCTTGAATCGCATCCACGCACAATAGCGCCCCGCGGCGATGAGTCAATTCCACCAGCGCGTCGAGATCGGTCCGCCAGCCGCTGAGATAGCCGACCCAACTGGCCGCGATGATCCGCGTCCGTGCATCGCAGGCCGCTTCCAATCGCGCCAAGTCGACGCGGCCGTCGCGCGGCGAAACGCGGCGTGTCTCGACGCCCCGCGACGCCAGATTGAGCCACGGATATTGATTCGACGGAAACTCGTTTTCAAGCGTGACAACGTTGTCGCCGACTTGCCATGGGTATCCTTCGGCCACCAGCGTGATCCCCTCGGTGGTGCTATGCACGAGCGCCACTTCCGCTTCGTCGGCGCCCAACAGCCGCGCGGCCAGCGCGCGCGCCTCTTCCACGCGCTGGTGCCAGCCTGGCCACACCGTATCACCCTCGGCTGTGGCCTGGTTACACCATTGCATGATCGCCTGCCGAGCCATCTGCGACAGGGGCGCCACGGCGGCGTGATCGAAGTAGGCGAAGCGGTCGGCAACCGGCATCTGCGACCGCATTCGCGCCCAGTCGTGCGATCCTCCTGAGAGAGCATCGGACATCGTCGTTTTTCCCCGAATTATGAACGCTCAGCAATCAACTGACAGGATGCCTATCGATCGGTCAAGCCGCCTCCGAGCAGGGCGCGGGCTGTGGCAAAAAGCCGGCGTTTGCGCCAATGCGGCGGTGAACTATACTAGTTCGGCCGATGCCCAATCGAGCTTTCAGGACCCGAGAGAATGCCCAAAGCGTTGACTGTTTCCGGAATGGTCGTAGCGGGGCTGCTCGCGCTTCTTTTTGGGTTGGACCTGGCGGTACAAATTCCCTTCGGTCGCCCGGCCGGATGGTTTGCGGAGATCCTATTGCTGTTGGGCGCCGTCGTGCTTGGCTATTTGAGTTGGGCCGCCTTTCGCGAGCAGGTGTAGGCCGGCCTCGCAATACGAACCGCTATGCGGCCGGGCGCAGGATCGAACGCGACGGCTTGCTGGTGCACTGAGTGGTCAATCGCCTGGAAGACTCCGCCAGCGTGATGATTTCCAATCGGCCTTGACGGCGATGCGATGCGGCACGCGCTAACACCCGCTCCAAGATCCGTACGGCCGCCGACCCGCGGTCAATCATCCCTTGCAGGTCAATCGCCAGTTGAGCTAACGACGGTTGGCCAGCGGCTCGATCGATAGCCGCCCTCGCCGTTCGGCCGCCACCGCCACCAGCCCACAGACGACTACGGCCGGGCAACCAGCACCAGACGCCAAAGGTCCACAGTCCAAAGCGCGGGGTCGCGGGCTGCACACGCCGGCTCAACGAATGGTTCTGGCTCGGGCTGCCAAGGCGAACCGCGGTCAGCCCTTGCTTGAAGACCAGGTCGTAGTGGTCGCCCAGGTCGGGTGTCTTGATCACCAGGCTTGACAGATCCAGTCCGACTGCCCGTGCGGCGATCGTGCGAGCGGCCAACTCGCGACCGAACCGAACGCGCGGGACAATGGGGGCAGCCCAACTTGCGCTGGCGGCAATCGCTATTTCATGTCCTGCGCGCATCGCCCGGATTGACGCAGCTAGTGGCGATGCGGCTGGATCCGACAATGCCCAGGTCGCCGACACCTGGTGCTTGGCAAGGATGTCCAGCATTCGGGCCACCATGGCCTCGCGTGAGCGCTGCTCGCGCACGTCCAAGGCCGCGCCTGTTTCCACGTCGATCGAGATGGTCAAGATGCCGTGTGACATACTCGAAATCATGGGCGGGATTCCTAACTGGGTGCGCTGGAAGGGGCCTCACTAGAAGATTCGGCAAGGCAGTGCTAGCGACTCGATCAAAACCATTCGTGACGGTGCCGCGGGGGGGCGCGTCGTCGACGTAAGTCGAAGAGCGAGGCGAAATCTGGAGAGGATTGGGGACTTATTCCGTTGTCGCTGCTGCCCGTGGGCCGCACGAGAGACTACCGGAGTCGAGAACTGCGGCAGATCGCCTCGACCAGGGCTGGCATCGTGTACGGCTCGGCTTCGACCGCCGGCTCGTAGCCCAGTTCGTTGAGCGTGGCCGAC